>JAEINX010000046.1 GCA_016342645.1 Bacteroidales bacterium
GAATAATAGCTGAATGGATTTTTAGAAAAAATGATAAAATAGAACAGGGAAATGGTATTGGAAAAAGATTAACTAAATTAAATAAAAAAAGAAGATTTGAAGGAGAATTTGAGATTACATACTCTGATGCAAATGGCAATAAGTCTTCAAAACTGAATTTGATTATTTCATTTGAATCTGGATATTATAACTTAACATGGAATAATAATGAAAGAAATACTGATATAGGGATTGGGATTGAAAGTGATAACAACTTATTAGCCAGTTATACAGAAGTAATTTAAATACCGATTTATAAGATTGGTGATTTTCTCATTTTGATTATTGAATATTTAAGTCAATTGAAAAAACTACGTAGAACAAATAGACAGGATTATTCGGCGAAGCCGCATTAATCTTGTCTTCTGTTGGACGTTACCCGATTTTGGAGACTACTATGTGTTTTCAATAATGAAGTTTGGTTTTGCGGGGAAGGATTTTTTTGAGATTGTTCCCCGTGGAATGTTTTTGGTGAAATAATGGCTTAGCCCCCTCTATGAAAAGGTTTAGTTCAACAATCATGGACAATTCATTTAAACATAATTATACAGCTATTCGTTAACGCCAAGCAAAAAAGAGTATATTGCACATTTGATTATACATTAATTAATATAATTGTTGAATTTGTTGTGCATTTTGTATATTTGCAAAAAAAAGTTTAACAAAGCTATGAGAACACTTTATCAGAAATTTGAAACTCTTTTGCAAAATACTGCAACAGACTTTAAACGTTATTTATACAAAAAAGTCGCATGGGATAGTCGTATGATTGGAATTATTGGTGCACGTGGTATCGGTAAAACAACGATGATCTTGCAATATATCAAGGAAAATTTAGACAGCAAAAAAGCCTTATATGTGTCGGCAGATGATATGTATTTTAGTGAAAACAGACTTGTTGATTTAGCAGATGACTTCTATAAAAATGCAGGAGAGTATTTGTTTATTGATGAAATACATAAATACTCAGACTGGTCTCGTGAATTAAAAAATATTTACGATTCATTTCCAACCTTAAAAGTTGTATTTACCGGGTCTTCTGTACTTGATATACTTAAAGGTTCTGCTGATTTAAGTCGTCGTGCAATAATCTACAAATTACAAGGACTCTCATTTCGGGAATATTTGAAATTCTTTCATAATTACGACACAGAAGTTTATTCGTTAAAAGAAATAATTGATAACGAAGTGAAACTTACAGATATAAAACATCCGCTACCATTGTTTAATGACTATTTGAAACGTGGATACTACCCTTTCGGACTTGAAAATGAAATGAATTTACGTTTGGGGCAAATTATAGTACAAACATTAGAAACAGATATTCCACAATATGCAAACCTAAATGTTGGAACAAGCCGTAAACTGAAACGATTACTTTCTATTGTCGCAGAAAGTGTACCGTTTAAACCCAATTTTTCCAAAATAGCTGAAATAATTAGCGTGAGTCGGAATTCCTTAGAAGATTATTTTTTATACATGGAAAAAGCAGGACTTATCGGACAATTACGCAACGAGACAAGTGGCATTCGAGGATTAGGAAAAGTTGATAAAGTGTATTTAGATAATACAAATATTATTTTCAACTTAGTTGGAGAGAAATCAAATGTAGGAAATATACGAGAAACCTTCTTCTTCAATCAAATGAAAGTAAAAAATGAAGTAATATCTTCAAAAAAAGCCGATTTCATCATTGATAATTTTACGTTTGAAGTTGGTGGGAAAAACAAGCAGCAAAAACAAATTGACAAAAATGGTAAATCATTTGTCGTAAAAGATGATATTGAATTTGGCTACCTCAATGTAATACCACTTTGGGCTTTTGGATTAAATTATTAAAGATTAATATAATAGAATGCAAGGTGTTAACAAATAGACAAGATTTTTCGGCGAAGCCGTCCCGAAATTCTTCGGGATTGAACCTTACCCGATTTTGAAGACTACTATGTGATTTCAATAATGAAGTTTGGTTTTGCGGGGAAGGATTTTCCGGAGATTGTTCACCGTGGAATGTTTTTGGTGAAGATAAAACCTATTCATACTTCAATGATTCAACGGGATTTGCAGTAGCTGCCCGAAGTGCCTGAGATGAAACCGTAATTACGGCAATTGCAAATGAAATTACGGCGGAGGCAACAAATAACCACCAAAAATCACTTAATTCAATATTATAGGCAAAGTTGCCAAGCCATTTATCCATATAAAAATATGCTATGGGCCAGGCAATGATATTTGCTATTAAAATCCACTTAACGAATTGTTTTGTTAGCATAAAAACTATTCCGCTTACCGATGAACCTATTGCTTTTCTTATCCCTATTTCTTTGGTTTTTTGCTCGGCACTATATGATGCCAAACCAAATAATCCGAGACAAGCAACAAATATTGCAATTATTGTAAAGTAAATAAAAATTTCGCCCATGCGTTTGTCGGCTCTGTAAAAGTTTTCAAAATCCTGATCAAGGAAATAATAATCGAAAGGAAATGATTTTTCCAGTTCATTCCATTTCGCTTTAATTGTTTCGAGGCTTGTATTAATATTTCCCGAATTTAATTTTAAATTTAAAAATCTTAATTCTTCGGGATAGTAGCATAATAATGATGGTTCAACTGCTTTATGCAAGGAATTAAAATGAAAGTCATCAATTACACCGATAATAGTTAAAGGAATTTCCGTTGAATCTCCGTATCTGTTTATCTTTTTTCCGAGAGGCTCTTCCCAACCCAGCTTTTTCATTAAAGTTTTATTAATAATAATCGAAGATGTATCTGTTCCAAACTCTTTTGAAAAACCTCTGCCTTTAATCAAATTCATTCCCATTGTTTCCACATAATCCTCATCAACAGAATTAGTAAAAATAATCCACGGTGAGTTTTCGTCATATCCTTCGGGATGATATCCGGTTCCATCAATTCCGCTACCGATTACACTTCTTGAAGCAGTTACTTTTTCGACACACGAAAGGTTCAATAATTCTGATTTTATAACGTCAATTTTATTTCTTAATCGCTCGCCACGCAAAGGCAGGATAAGAATGTTTTCTTTATCGAACCCAAGTTTTTTGCTTTTAATGTATTGCAATTGAGAGTAAACAACGCCCGTACAAATTATTAAAATTATAGAAATAGTGAATTGAACAATTACCAGCGTATTTCGTAATGAAGATTTCCCCGAGCTTTTTGAAAGCCCTCCTTTTATTACTTTAATAGGGTGAAATGATGAAAGATAAAATGCGGGATAGCTTCCTGAAACCAATCCGACAAATAATATCATTCCTATCATACTTAGAATATAATACCATTTCGACAGAAGATTAAGCCCGAATTCTTGTCCTGTTAATTCATTAAAAACCGGCAATGAAATTTCAACAAGTATCAAAGCAATAATAAACCCTATCAAACTCAAAATCATTGATTCGAAAATAAATTGAAAGATCAACTGCTTTTTCAAAGCACCGACTACTTTTCTCAATCCAACTTCTCTTGATCTTTTAATCGATCGTGCAGTAGTAAGATTCATATAATTAATACATGCAATTAAAAGAATAAAAATTGCAATTGCCGAAAATGTGTAAATATAGCTCATGCTACCGTTGGCTTCGGCTTCGGCCATAAGGTTAGAGTGAAGATGAATACTTGTGATAGGTTGAAGGAAAGCTTCAAATTTTACATCCATATTTTCGAGGTCTTCCATATATTTAAGGAAAAAGTCAGGTAGTTTCTTTTCAAAATCCGCGGCTTTAACTCCATTGTTCAATAAAATATATGTTAATAATGATAAGGAGCCCCAATGTTCATAAGCCTCTTTCCCATAGTCTTTATAAAGGCTTGAAAACGATGAAACAATCTTGAAATGAAAATGAGCATTTTGGGGTGGATTAGCAATTACGGCAGTTACTTTATAATTTTGTCTGTCATTCAGCTTAATAATTTTACCGATTGGATTCTCTTTCCCAAAATATTTATCGGCAACATCTTCGGTTAAAACAAGTGAGTATGGTTCATCAAGTGCGGAGCTTAAGTCTCCGTTCAAAACATCATATGTAAAGATATTAAAAAAGGAAGAATCGACGTAAATCATTCCTTCTTCAAAATATTTTTTATCATTATAAGTAAAATAAACAGTTTGAGCAACATCATTTATTCTGACTGCATCAACAACTTCAGGAAAATCACGAATCATAGGCCTGGCCATAGCTGCACTCGAAACAGCCACATTAAAAAAACTACCCGAAATTTCTCCATTAATTGCTACCCTGTAAATTCTGTCGGATTTTTCATGAAATTTATCATAACTGAACTCGGTGATAATGTATAGAAAAATAAGTAAACAAGATGCAATCCCGATTGCAAGTCCCCCAATATTTATAAATGAAAATATTTTATTTCTAAATAAATTTCTAAAAGCGGTTTTTAAATAATTTTTAAACATATACTAATTTATTCGTACTTGAGTGCATCAACCGGATTAGCTTTTGCTGTTTTCCAAGCCAATGAGCTTACTGTTAAAAGTGCTATAAAAAGAGAAACAACAGCGGTGATTGCAAATACATGCAAACTGATGTTTGTCCTGAACGCAAAACCTCCAAGCCAATTATTGAGAAAATACCAGGCCGGAATCCATGCAATAATATTAGCAATTATCACCAAAACAACAAATTCTTTCGACAGGGTTTTCATAATCGAAATTATTGATGCCCCCATAACTTTTCTGATACCGATTTCTTTGGTTCTTTGTTCGGTAATGTATGAAGCAAGCCCGAATAATCCGAGGCAGGCAATCAAAATTGCAAGAGCGGTGAAATAAGTTACTATTTTTCCCATGTTCATTTCCGATTTATATAAATTGTCGTAAGAAGCATCAAGGAAGAAATAATCAAATGGTATGTCGGATGAGACTTTTTTCCATTTTTCTTCGACCGTTTTAACAACTTCTTGAACATTATCAGTTTTCAATTTTACAGAAATGTATCTGTAAAATCTTGGAAAAATATGAATCATTACCGGTTCAACTTCGGTATGTAATGAAGCGTAATGAAAATCTTTCACAATGCCGACAATATGTCCGGCTTTCGGCTCCTCAAGGCCATAAAGATATTCAAATCGTTTTCCAACAGGATTTTCAAGTTCAAATTCTCTGACTGCCGCTTCGTTCAATAAAAAAGCATTATCAGGATCGCCAACAAAATCTTTTGAAAATGATCGTCCGTCAACTATTTCAAGGCCAAAAGTTTCAGCTACATCAATGTCAGCGTTCATTACTCTCATTCCCAAAACATCGTCTCCTTCTTCGTTTCCCTCTATGTTATCCTCGGCGATATCGGGTATTCTTACGGTAAGAATATGGACTCGTTCTCCGGGGATTACGGAAGTTGCACATGCACTAAGAATTTCAGGCATTGATAAAAAATCATTTTTCAGAACTTCGACATTTTCCCTGGCATTTCTTCCCGATAAATTAATAACCATGACCTGTTCTTTATCAAAACCGAGGTTTTTTTCCTGAATAAACATTAATTGTTTATAAACCGTGATTGAACCAATGATGAGAAAAGCCGAAATCGCAAACTGAAAAATCACTAATCCCCGTCGAAGATAAAGTGTTGTTTTGTTACCGGTGCCCGAAATTGTATTTGATTTAAGTACGCTCAAGGGTTTAAAATTTGAAAGGAAAAATGCCGGATACGAACCCGACAAAAACCCAACTAAAATGCAAATAATAATTATGGAAATTGTTAAAGGTATATTTAATAACAGGCTTAAATCTAATTGTTTTCCTATTAACAAATTAAATGAGGGTAAAATAATCTCAACAATAAGTAATGCAATAATCATTGAAAAAATACTCATAAAAAACGATTCGGCCATAAATTGATTGAAAATATTTGATTTGTTCGCCCCCATCACTTTTCTAACACCAACTTCCCGACTTCGTTTTGCCGATCGGGCGGTTGCAAGATTCATATAATTTATGCAAGCAATTATTAATACAAAAATTGCAATAATTGAAAATATATATATATATATATTGAATATCACTATTTGATTCTATTTCCTTTTCAGCATGCCCGTTAAGATGAATATTTGTTATCGGGTTAAAGATCATTTCGGCCGTATATCCTTCGGGAATATTGGCACTATCGCCTGTAACCGTATATCCGTATATTTCCCAAATATCATTATCAACTTTTTCTTTAAGCAAGTTTTTAGTTCTCTCATTAGGCAATAGAAGATAAGAATAAAATGCCGAAGGGCCCGCCTGGTCAACTCCCGGCCATTGTGTCCTGATATCGTCCATTGAAATTATTAAGTCAAAATGGAAATGAGAATTTTTCGGAACATCCTGAATTACTGCACTTACGGCATAAGGTCTTTCGTTTGCGGTAAGGATTTTACCAATAGGATTTTCTTCACCAAAGTATCTTTTTGAAGTTGTTTCGGTAAGAATAATTTTACCCGGGCCTGTAAGTGCGCCATTTATACTTCCATTTATTATTTTAAATGAAAAAATATCAAAAAATGAAGAATCTGTTGTAACTACTCCACTTTCGGTAAATACTTTTTCTTTATACCGAAAAATTGTGGAGCCATAATTAAAATGCAATTTTACTCCTGAAATTACCTCAGGATAATTTGAAGTAATGAAAGGGATTATTGAGCCTTGTGAGGCTGCCCAATGGGTATCTTCTCCTTCACCGACCCAGTGTGGTTCAAGACGGTAAATGTTAGAAGATTTATTATGATAATTATCGTAAGACAACTCATCCTGAACAAATAAGAAGATTAATATACAAGTAGCCAGTCCAATAGCTAAGCCAAATATATTGATGAGAGAATATGACTTGTGTTTTAAAAAAAATCGCAACGAGGTTTTTAAGATATTTGAAATCATGTTATTCGTATTTTAAAGTTTCAACAGGATTGATCCTTGATGCAAAGAATCCTTTAAAACTTGTTATTAACATTGCAATAGTAATTGCAAGAAGTCCGGCAATAATAAAAATAAACCAATTTATTGATGCCTGGTAAGCAAAATATTGCAACCAATTATCTATTAAAAAATATGAAACCGGCCATGCAATTAAAATGGAGATAAGAATTAGTTTGAAAAATTCTTTTGAAAGCATGGCAATTATTGATATTGTACCTGAACCCAAAACCTTCCTGACACCGATTTCTTTTGTTCGCCGCGTTATTGTAAAGGAAGTCAACCCAAATAAACCGAGGCTAGCAATAAAAATTATTAGAATTGTGAAAATCAAAGTTAGTTTGGCCAAATTTTCTTCATCTGAATAAAGTACATCCAACTCATTATTAAGAAAACTATATTCAAATGGCCGTTCAGGAGCGTATTCTTTCCATTTTTTTTCAATAAAATTAATTGTTTCCTTACTATTTTCAGGAGAAACTTTTATTGCAAGATATTTTAAAAACCATAGGATTTCCCATTCTTTTTCTTTCATATTCAAAACAAAAGGGCCGGCAGCTTCGTGTAATGAAGTAACATTAAAATCTTTAAATACTCCAATGACTTTTTCATCGCCGCTTAATGAACTGAATTTTTTTCCAATGGCATCCTTGTTGCTATTCCACCCGACATGCTTGACCATCGCCTCGTTAATCAAAATACCTTTTTCGGAGTCAGTTTTACTTTCCTCAAGATAATCGCGGCCTTCAATAATTTTAATTTCAAAAGTTTTAACGAAATCATATCCGATAACAAGGGCAGGATAAAATTGCCATTTATCGCTTGGAAAACCTTCGGGACGAAATTCGTGGGTATTGTGTGCCGAACCGATAATATCATCCATGTTCGTAACGCTTAATATATTTGGGTTTTGTAGCAATTCTTTTTTAAAGGATTTATAGGAGTTTGCTACATTTGTATGGTTTACAGGAACAACGAGAATGTTCTCTTTATTAAAACCGAGTTTAGCATTGCGTAAGTACGTAGCCTGTCGGAAAATAAATAAAGTAACCACAATTAAGGTTATGGAAATTGAAAATTGCACAACAACAAGTATTTTTCGTGCAATTCCTTTCTTGTTATTTTTTAACAAACCACTATATAAAATCAGCAATGGCTTTAATGCAGACAAATAAAATGCCGGATACATTCCGGAAATGAAGCCGGTTATTAATCCCAAAAATATTAATCCGAATAGATATTCTGATTGAAAAAAGATGGCAGTACTAAAATCTTTTCCCGTAAAAACATTAAATGCCGGCAAAATCAGTTCAATAAAAAACAATGCAAAAATCAATGAAATAAAGCTCAAAATAATGGCTTCGGATAGAAATTGCCAGATTAATCGCTTCCTTGTAACACCAAGTATTTTTTTAACACCGATTTCTTTAATTCTGCAATCGGATGAGGCTGTAGCGAGATTAGTAAAATTAATTGCCGCAATAATTAATAGAAATATGGCAATTATTGATAATATTCGAATGTATGAATAATTATTATTTGCTTCGATTTCATAGTCAAGTTTCGATTTTAAATGAATATCGGATAAAGCCTGAAGGTAAAGAGAAACATTTTCTTTTTCAGCATCATAAAAATATTTTTCAATAAATAAGGGGAATTTGATTTCAAGTTTTTTTGGATCGGCATTGGGTTGAAGCAAAAAATATGTCCAACAAGGATTCCAAACCCATGTATTAGGTAATTTTCCACCATACAATTGAGCAACCGACGACATAGACCCAATAAAATCGAATTTGAAATGCGATTGAGAAGGTATATCCTTAACAACTCCTGTAACCTTAAGATCAAATTGTTTTTCAAATCTTAATGATTTCCCGATGGGATTTTTTTCTCCAAAATATTTATTTGCAGTTGACTCGGTAATTACAACCGAATAGGATTCATCCAAAGCAGTTTTAGGATCACCATAAATAAATTCGTGATCAAACACATCAAAAAAAGTTGAATCGGCATAAAAAAAACGCCTTTCATTGAAACGTTTTTCATCGTATTCAATTAATAGCCGTGGCGATTGGAAATTAAAAATCCTGACTGCGTTTAAAATTAATCCCGGATATTCATCTTTTAAAGTAAAAGCAACAGGAAATGGTGAGCTTGCCGAATTTTCGCCAACTCCTTCAAAACTATAAACATTAACAAGCCGGTAAATCTTTTTTGAGTTTTTATGATAACGATCATAACTTAATTCATCAATAACATATAAAGATATTAATATGAAACTTGCTAATCCGATTGCTAATCCCAAAATATTTATAAAAGTGTGAGACTGTTTACATGTTTGTCTATAAAACATTTTTATATAAATACTTAGCATGATGGATTCTGTTTACTGGATACTGGGTAAAGGACACTAATACTGATTACCGATTACATTTATTAAACACTTGTCTTTCTCCTAAACATTAAAGGGATACTTTCCTCGCCCGGTGCACCAATTTCTACTAATTCCCAATTTTTATCGTATTTTTCAATTTTATGTTTCAACACGGTTACTTTATCTTCGGGTGGACAATTGTTTCCTTCCCAGTCCATTAATTCAACTCTGTATTGAATAGTTTTTTTTCGGCCATTTATTCTCACATCAATTTCGATGTTTTGCTCAATGTCAACATCCGGTATTAAAATTACTACTTCTCTCATTTATTTATATTTTTATTGATTAAACATATATTTTTATTCAAATCGTAAGGCATTAACTGGATTTGTTCTCGCCGCCATAATTGCCTGGTAACTTACTGTTAACATAGCTATCATCAAGCCCAATAAACCAGAAATTATAAAAACCCAATATGGCATATCAATTCTGTAATAAAATCCTGTTAACCATTCGTCGAGAAAAAAATATGCAATTGGCCAAGCTATAATATTTGCTATTATAACCAATTTTGCAAAATTTGTATCTAATAATTTTATTATTGAAAAAATTGACGCTCCATGCACTTTACGAATACCGATTTCTTTTGTTTTCATTTGCGCAACAAAAGCAGCTAAACCAAATAAGCCGAGGCAGGCAACAAAAACTGCAAGTATCGTAAATGCAATTATTGTAGTTTGTAATTTTTGTTCGTTTTGGTAAAGATTATTATAACGCTCGGTTAAAAACAAACTTGAAAATTGGACTCCCGAAAAATGCTTTTTCCACAAATTTTCAACAATTTCAATTGTTTCTTTTTCCTTTCCTTCATTATATCTTACGCTTATATATTTGATGCGTGTCGTGCCGATAAAATGTGACATCGGTTCAATTTTCTTGTCAAGCCCCTGATAGTGGTAATCTTTGACAATGCCTATTATTTTTCCTTCAACATAATCATCTTCACTGCCTCTATGTACAGTGTATTTTTTTCCGATGGCTTCGTTCGGGTCGCTAACTCCTAATTTATTTAAAGCTGATTCGTTGAGAATCCATTTGTCGGTGGTATCTTTTGCATACTCTTTTGAAAAATTCCTACCGGCTATTATTTCCATTTCATAAGTATCAAAATAATCGTAATCAACAGAATAAAACCTGCTTAAAAAAGTTTCATCAGGTAATAATTCTGTTTCAAAACCGGTATCGGAATAATTAGAAGTTGCCGGAACTTTTGATGAAGCTGCGACTTTTTCAATAATCGGGTGCTGAATTAATTCATCACGAAACACATCATAATGATTCCTTACATAATTACTTTCCAAAGGAATTATCATGATATTTTCTTTTTGAAAACCCAATGATTTGTTCTGAAAGAAATTCATTTGTAGGTAGGCTGTAATTGTTCCAATTATTAATGCAATTGAAATTCCGAATTGCAAAACCACAAGAATTTGCCTAAAATTAAATTTTTTGTTTTTTGCATCCATTTTACCTTTTAAAACAATAATCGGCCTAAACGAAGAAAGGTAAAATGCCGGATATATTCCTGCAATAATTCCGGTTCCGAAAATAATAATCAGCAAAGCAATCAATATTTCAGGTTTTCCGAGTGTAAGAAGAGTAAGAGATTTGTTTGTAAATGTGTTGTAATAGGGTAATATTATTTCTATAATCAATAGGGCAATAATAAATGAAATCAATGCCATAACAAATGATTCACCCAAAAACTGAAATATAAGTTGCCGCTTATTTGCTCCCATCGTTTTCCTGACACCAACTTCGAGTGACCTGCGACCTGCAAGAGCGGTGGATAAATTCATAAAATTAAAGCAAGCGATTACTAAAATCAGAATTGCAACTATTGAAAATGTATAAACCGATGATTTGCTTCCACTTGGCTCAATCCCCCACATTATATCCGTAAGGTGAATTTCAGAAAGGGGCTCAAGATATAATTTCATTGATCCTTCAACATCATCCTTTTTCATAAACTTTTCATAAGCCGGAATAATATGTTTATCAACCATAACCTGAAGTTTTTCTTCAGCTTGTTCTTTTTTTATTCCATCTTTCAGTAAAACATAAGTGTAAAGGTAATTATTTAACCATGTTTTTAAATTATCAGGCATATAGGTTTCCAACGTACAAAATGAAGTCAGAACATCGAAATGAAAATGACTATTCTCGGGTACATTTTCAATGATGGCGGTAACTAAATATGATTTTTTTTCTTCACCCCATTCAATCTGAATATGTTTATTAACAGGGTCTTGGTCGCCAAAATATTTTTCAACACCCTTTTCAGTTAAAACAGCAGTAAAAGGTTCTTCCAAAGATTTTATTGGATCACCCTGTTTGAAAGGAAAAGTGAAAACATTGAAAAAACTCGGATCAACGAAAAAGACTCTTTCATTATGATCGACCCCTCGATTATCTTCAATTGAAACCTGGTTTGGATACACTCTAACCATATCTTCAAATTCAGGGAAATCGGATTTAATTGTAGCACCATAAATTGCTCCCGTAACCGGAACTAAAAACCTTTCTTTATTGAAAAAAATATCACGGTCAACTCTATAGATATTGTCTATTTTTTCGTTGTATTTATCATAACTTAATTCATCAAAAACCCATAATGTTATTAATAATGAGGCACCCATGCCAATAGCCAATCCAATAATATTTATCAAAGCAAAACCTCGATTTCTAAAGAGACTTCTAAAGGTTGTTTTGAAATAATTTAATAACATTACTAATTATGTATCTGATTTTAAAAATATTACTTAAAATAGAAAATCCGGAAATACGCAAATTTAATTACAATATTTCTGGATTAGATAACACTATCTATGATTTGCATAAATTTTACTTACTATTCGCCAACCTTCGTTGAATTTATATAAAGACAAATAATCGGTAAAAATCTTTTTTGAATCTTTGAGTAATTCAATTTTTGCCACAGCAGCCTTGTCGGTTATGTCAATCATAACAAATTCACAAGATACTTTTTCATTTTCTGCCGGAGGCTCGGGATTTTCTTTTTGCTTGTTTTTTGCATATTCTATCCATGAATAAATTGGAAATTTTGTTAATCCGTTATGATTGACCCCTAATAAATTGAAGCCCGGATGAAACCCTTGTTCGGTTTTTGTTAAATCTCCATTGTTTTGCAAACCATCGACATAAGCTGTTTGAATAACGATTTTTATTGCTTCTTTTTCTTCATTTTGATTGTCTTGAGCAAACATCAAAACCGGAAATAGAAACGCAAGGAAAACACTAATTACATTTTTTTTCATTTGTTAAAATATTAAATTTTCATACTTGCTACGGTTTCTTTAATGTTTTCATTGATAATTTGTCCGTCGAATAAACGAATTATTCGGCGACTGTATTCGGCATCTCTTTGCGAGTGAGTTACCATGACGATTGTTGTTCCGTTTTGGTTCAAATTATCAAGCAAATTCATAACCTCTTCACCATGCGATGAATCGAGGTTACCGGTTGGCTCATCCGCTAATATCAAACTTGGGTTTGCCACAACGGCTCTTGCTACGGCAACCCTTTGTTGTTGTCCTCCCGAAAGTTGTAATGGGAAATGTTTTTTACGATGAATTATTTGCATTTGCTCTAAAACTTCATCAACTCTTTTTTTACGTTCGGATGAACTGTATCCTAAATAAATTAAAGGAAGTTCAACATTTTCAAAAACATTTAATTCGTCAATCAAGTTAAAATTCTGAAAAACAAAACCGATATTTTGTTTTCTGAGTTTTGCTCTTTGTCTTTCAGAAAAGCTCGATACTTCATTGTCCAGAAAATAATATCCACCTTCTGAAGGATTATCTAATAATCCAAGAATATTCAACAATGTTGATTTTCCGCAACCAGAAGGTCCCATAATTGCAACAAATTCTCCTTTCTTAATTTCGAAAGATACTTGATTTAGAGCAGTAGTTTCGACTTCGTCTGTCCTAAATATTTTACTTAAATTTTCTGTTTTGATCATAATATTTCATTTTATTTATTTAATTATTTTTTCTTACGATAGTTATCGGAATCAAAGGATTATGGAGAATAGAGTAGTAGGCGTATAAAGGTATAAAGTATTTCACATATTCCCCCTATTTTCTTATTTCCTTTGTTTCCAGTATTTCCTTTATTTCCCATCTTTTCATTGTTTATTATTTGAATATCAATTTATCTTTATTTCCAAATGAATCGTAAGAAGAAACAATGACTTTTTCGTCCGGTTGTAAGCCTTCCATAACTTCATAGAAATTTGTATTTTGTCTGTTTATTCTGATGTTTCTTTTTATTGCGAAATCGCCTGAAGGATCTAAAACATAAATCCAATTTCCACCGGTTTCTTGGAAAAAGCCACCTCGTTTAACAATTATTGCATCTGTTTCGCTGCTAAATTTCAGCCTTAATTGTAGTGTTTGTCCTCGTTTTATTGATTTTGGAGATAGGCTGTCGAAAAGTAAATCAACTTGAAATGCTCCATTTCTTACGTCGGTATAAATCTTATTTATATACAGTTGATAGTTTTTTTTGTTAAAATCAAACTCGGCAGGTTGACCGATAAAGACTCGAGAAATATACCTCTCATCAATATTTGCACGTAACTTAAAACCATCTTGTTTGTCAATTTGACCGAGATGTTCTCCCGACGATTTTGTCTCTCCAATCTCAGCACTAAAGGAGGATAATTTTCCTTTTGTGGGAGCTTTAACATAAGCATTTTCGATATTCTTTCTTAAAAGCTTTAGGTTTTCGTGCATTCTGAAAAGCGAATTTTCAATATCTTTTGCCTGACCATCACGACTTAATGAATCAAGTTTTTGCAATTTTAATGAAAGCTCTAATTGTTTTAAATTAAAATTAAATTCCCTATCGGCATCTTCAAATTCTTTTAAAGAAATAACGCTGTCGGCAAATAATTCAATTTTTCGTTCGTAATCAATTTTTGCAGCATCAATCATGTATTCAAGATTCACGATTTCTTTTTGCCGCAAATATTTATTTTGTTCAAGGCTAAGTTGCGTGTTTTGCAACAAGTTAATTTCACCAAGCATTCTGGTTTCCTGCTCCATGTAATTTAGCTCCATTGCCGTATTTAAAAGCTTAAGAATTGTATCGCCCTTGTTTAGCATTGCACCGTCTTCAACATAAACTGATTCGACAACTCCACCTTGAATCGCATCAATATATACAGTATTTTTGGGATAAACAACTCCATCAATGGGTATAAATTCTTGAAATTTATCCATTAGAACTTCAGCAACAGTTAATTGGTTTTTGTCAACATACAATTTACTTGATTTATCTCTCAGAAAAATCAGGTAAACCAGAAAAAACACAAATGCAAGTATTCCTATTATTGATAAAATCTTTTTTAATGTCCATTTCTTTTTTTCAATTTTTCTATCCATCTCCGATTTGTTTTTTTAACATTTTTTAACTAATACTATGCCATCCTTTTTATGTGTTTTAAAAACAGAACAGTACGATTGTTTTTTATGCTCAAACAATTATTATTGTTCATTTTCGTTCATTTTTTTGTACAAATGTGAACATTAATATTTAACTTTTCAACATTAAATGTTTTATTCTGAATTTAAAGCAAAATGCCCACGGAATTAATAATCAAATTCTATAAATATAAAAAACCTATTAGAATAATCAATTTCAAGAATTAATAAATAATCGCTTATGAATAAACTTAATGCCAAAATATTGATTGTGGATGACGATCAGGACATTTTGCTCGCGGCAAAACTTTTCTTAAAACAACATATTAAAATAGTTCATACCGAAAAAAATCCTGAAAATATTCCAACTTTATTGAAAAATGAAAATTATGATCTGACTTTATTGGATATGAACTTTTCACGTGATGCCACCAGCGGTAAAGAAGGTTTTTTCTGGATGAATAAAATCCTTGAAATAGATCCTGCTGTAGTTGTGATTTTGATCACAGGTTATGGCGACATTGAGTTAGCAGTTCAGGGAATTAAAGAAGGAGCAACCAATTTTCTGCTAAAGCCCTGGGATAACAAAAAATTATTAGCTACCATAACCACAACTCTTCAGTTGCGGAAGTCGAAAGTTGAGCTTGAAAACCTGCGATCTAAACAAAAAGTTTTGATGGCAAATCAGGATCAGGGTTATGCCAATTTGATAGGTAATTCACCAAATATGCAGCAAGTGCTCGGAACCGTTCAAAAAGTAGCAACAACCGAAGCTAATGTGCTTATTCTTGGCGAAAACGGAACGGGTAAGGAGCTTATTGCCAGAGCCATTCATAAGGCTTCGAACAGAAAAGACGAGGTTTTCATCAGCGTAGATCTTGGTGCAATTAGCGAAACCTTGTTTGAAAGCGAATTGTTTGGATTTAAAAAAGGTGCTTTTACTGATGCAAAAGAAGACCGTGCGGGCCGCTTTGAAGCTGCCTCAAAAGGAACTATTTTTTTAGATGAGATAGGTAATTTATCTTTTGCCTTACAATCAAAACTTTTAAGTGTTCTTCAAAACCGATATGTTGTCAGACTTGGGACCAACAAAGAAGTTCCAATTGATGTAAGATTGGTTTGTGCAACAAACATGCCTTTATATCAGATGGTTCATGATGGTAAATTTCGTCAGGATTTGCTTTATAGAATAAATACGGTAGAAATTCCATTGCCTTCATTAAAAGATCGCATCGAAGATATACCTTCGCTTGTTGAGCATTTTCTTGAAATTTATTGCAAAAAATATAAAATGCCCCTTAAAAGAATAAATAACGCAACCCTAAAACGCCTCGAAAAACATAATTGGCCCGGAAATATCAGGGAATTGCAGCATGCAGTTGAAAGAGCAGTAATTATGAGTGAGTCAAACATTCTTCACCCTCACGATTTCTTTCTTCCTCAAATGGATGAAGCAAAAACGGATGAGATAAATTCTTCAAACCTCAACCTCGAAGAAATTGAAAAAATCTTGATCAGAAAAGTAATTGATAAACATGGTGGAAATATTAGTAAAGCTGCAAAAGAGTTAGGGCTGACAAGAGCATCACTTTATCGTAGAATCGAAAAATATGATTTATAGAAATTTTCGTCTTCAGGTATGTTTGAGAGTAATATTGTTAACTCTTTCTATTTTATTGTTTTTCTTTCTGATAAACCTTACAAAATATACAATTAGCCTGATAATTGTTGTTGTGTTAATTGCAATTCAAACAATATTACTGATAAAATTTGTCGAGCGAATTAATAAAAAACTAAAAATCTTTTTAGATAGCATAAGGCATTCCGATTTTTCAAGTTCCTTTACCGATCAGGGGCTTGGTAGAAGTTTCGATCAACTAAACCATGCTTTTCAAAATGTAATTCTTGAATTTAAAAAAAACAGGGCCGAAAAAGAAGAACATTATAATTATCTTCAAACGGTTGTACAACATGTTAGTATCGGGATAATTGCATTCAAAAGAGACGGAAAAGTCGATATGTTTAATAATGCAGTAAAAAAAATATTAAAAATAAATAACTTAAGAAATGTTTATGAATTAGACAATATCAAAGACGGCTTTTCGGATATTTTGATTAAGATGAAAGCAGGTGATAAATTTCTTGTAAAGATTTTTATTGAGGACGAATTACTTCAATTATCAATTTATGCCACCGAATTTAGGATGAGAGATGAAGAATTTATATTAATATCACTTCAAAATATTCATGCCGAACTTGAAGAAAAAGAAATTGAATCGTGGCAGAAGCTTATTAGAGTTTTAACCCACGAAATTATGAATTCAATCACACCTATTTCATCGCTTGCTTCAACCGTTCAAGAAATTTTGATTGATGAAGATTCTGATCAAGTAAAATTGAAAGACCTTGATGATGATGATGTTGAAAGCGTTCAAATTGCAATGAACACTATTCATAATCGTAGCCAGGGATTATTAAATTTTGTTGATATCTATAGAAATCTTACACGTATTCCTAAGCCGAATTTCAGATATTTCAAGCTTTCTGAGCTTTTTGAGCGAACAGAGCATTTATTAAGACCTAAATTATCAAAACTGAAAATAAAATTCCGATATAAAATTTTTCCTGAAGATATAATGTTAACAGCCGATCCCGATCTAATTGATCAAGTTGTTATAAACCTTATACTAAACGCAATTGATGCTGTTAAAAAGAATGAAAACCCTCAAATTTCATTAATTGCTTCTAAAACAATTCACGGAAAAATCAATATCGATTTTGTCGACAACGGATATGGAATTAAACCGGATATTCTTGACAAAATTTTTATGCCCTTCTTTACTTCAAAAAGAGAAGGCTCGGGAATTGGCTTAAGTTTATCACGACAAATTATGCACTTACATAAAGGAACAATAACTGTAAAATCAAAACCAAACGATGGATGTGTTTTTACATTGACTTTTTAAAAATAGTTTGAATTCAAATCATCCTTCATGGAAAGCAAATCATCAGCTTTGGAACGCAGCTCAGGTATTTGTTTAACTTAATCCAACTGACAGGGAACGCAAACCGACAATCACGGAATGCTTACCGACCGCTCCGGAATGCTACCCGACTGCTTATATGTTCTTTGAGATTTGAGATTTTGTGCTTTCCTGCTTGATTTTTTAAGAGGTTTTCTTCAGTATAAAAAAACAAAACAATGATTATGAATAAACTTTAATTCCAAGTTCTTCTAAAAGCTGAGGATTTCCTCTTAATGCAATTTTGGCAATAGTTTTTAGTTCATAACAATATTCTTCAAGGTCAGTTAGTTTTTCTCCTCTAACACGTCTTGCTTCTTCTGCTTCTCCTTTTTCGGTGAATGTAGTATTTCTTAATACCCTTAAATTAGCTACCTGCTCTTTTTGAGAAATAATATTCTCTTCACTAATATTATAAGAGCTGATTTTTGTTAATAATGTTGTTTCTTTTAATAAAACATCGTAAAACCAAATAGTATTGCTTATCCACTCCTCAATAGGAGTTTTGTTTTGGATTGATGACAGGTGAAGACGATCTTGCAAGTCTTTATCACGGCGGGTTACCATTCTGACGAAAGTAATTGTTTATTGAAACATAACAAAAGCATTATCTCTGCTTTCAATATAGATATCATAAGCAAGTTCTTTGTCCTGATGTTCTTTTACATTAATAGAAAAACTTTCTTCAACATCTTCATATTTAACAACACCACTTTCAATGTGTTCACTTGTAATACCGAAGATAGCAAGAGCTTCGGCAATTTCAGGATTTCTGCTATTAAATATTAATATGTGGGAATCCTCTAATTTTTTAGAATTTTTTTTCTTATTAGTTTATTGTTTAAATTACAGTAACATAGAACACCTTCTTGTTTATATTTGTTTCCCACAAATACGCAAATTATCGCTGATGGTTTTTCTGCGGTTATCTGTGCAATCTGCGGGGGATTGTTTGCTTTTTAGTCATTCTCCTTGTGTGTTTTAAAATCAATCATGGATGCTTCATATTGGCTCTTCAAAAATGAATAGAAAATATTTATAAACATCTATTTTGTATCAGTTTTTTTGTAATTTTGGATTTTATTCTTTATTTTTATAATTTAATGAAACAGATTTTTTTTAATGGATATTGAAGCTAAATATACTGATCTAACATTCTTTACAAACGATTCAGAAGATTCAATTCTTGACAGGTTTAAAGCTGTTCTTAAAACAGTAGAATTTTTTGATATACTGGTTGGATATTTCAGAATAAGTGGTTTTCACCAACTGTACAAATCATTTGAAAAGATTGAAAAAATAAGAATACTGGTTGGCTTAAATATTGACAGAAAGACTTTTCAAATTATTGAAAAAAGTAAAATTCAGGGAAAACTTGACTTTGAAACTCATACAAGAACTAAGGAAATTATTGGAGAAAAAGTTATTGAAGAAATTGAAAAAAGTGAAGACACTCAAGAGGTTGAAGAAGGAATTTATAAATTTATTGAGTATTTAAAATCCGGTAAGATAGGAATTAAAGCTCATCCAAGTCAAGATCTTCACGCAAAAGTGTATATAAGTCGTTATTTCAAAGATGACAGGGATTTTGGGAATGTTATCACCGGTTCAAGTAATTTTTCGGAATCCGGTTTACTTTCCAATTACGAGTTTAATGTTCAACTCAAAAACAGTCAGGATGTAAAATTTGCTTTAGAAAAATTTGAATTACTTTGGGAACAAGCTGTAGATATTTCAGATTATTATGTCGAAACAATACAAAGCAAAACTTACTTAAATAACAGTATCACACCCTATGAGATTTACCTGAAACTTCTTTATGAATATTTTAAAACAGATTTGAGTCTTGACCCAAATCTTTTTTATCAAAACATTCCTGAAGATTTTATGAAATTAAAATATCAGGAACAAGCTGTAACAAATGCAAAAAAAATACTCGAGGAATATGGAGGTGTATTTTTAGCTGATGTTGTTGGTTTGGGGAAAACTTTTATGGCAACCTTGTTGGCAAACCAATTACCCGGCCGAAATTTGATTATTGCCTCACCCGCTTTGTTAACAAAAGATAATCCGAATTCATGGTTAAATGTTTTTCACGATTTTAAGATTGCAGCCGAATTTGAATCAATAGGCAAACTTGAAAAAATAATTGAAAGAGGAACGGAAAGATATGACAATGTTTTTATTGATGAAGCACATAAATTCAGAAATGAAAATAATGTTAGCTACGAAAACCTATCTGTTATTTGTCGTGGTAAAAAAGTTATTCTAATTACTGCAACACCCTTAAACAATTCTCCTTTAGATATTCTATCACAAATAAAGCTGTTCCAGAAAGGAAAGAATAGTACAATTCCCGGACTCAAGAATCTGGAAAGTTTTTTCGGTTCACTTCAACGAAGACTGAAAGACCTGGACAGAAAAGACGACTATGATGCATACATGGATATTGTAAAAGATAATGCTGTTCAAATCCGCGATAAAATATTAAAACACATTATGGTTCGCAGAACCAGAAAGGAAATTGATACTTATTTTAAGGATGACCTGAAAAACCAGGGCTTGAAATTTCCAATTGTTAATCCACCGGAGGCAATTTTCTACAAGCTTAATTCAACTCTAAATAACATCTTCCTAAAAACGATTGCATTAATAACCGATGAAAATCAATTCAAATATGCCCGCTATACTCCATTACTTTATTTGAAAAAAGAGCTGACTGATTTTGAGAAAACCGGACAACGCAATATGGGTGGTTTTATGAAGATATTGCTTATCAAAAGATTAGAAAGCAGCTTTTTTGCATTTAAAAATACGCTTGCACGTTTTATCAAATCGTATGAAAATTTTCTCGAAGCTTACAACAAAGGAAAAGTTTATGTCAGCAAGAAACACTGGCAAAAAATAATGGATTACTTTCTGTCAGAAAATTACGATGCTATTCAGAAACTAATTGATGATGAAAAAGCCGAAGAGTATAGTAAAAATGATTTCATACCTCAGTTAAAAACTGATATTAAATCAGATTTACAAACGCTGAAAAAAATTGAAAGCCTATGGAGAAATATCAAACATGACCCAAAACTGGATAGTTTTATCGAAAAAATAAGAGAACAAAAAGTTCTGCAAAAAAGTAAGTTGATAATTTTTTCTGAATCAAAAGAAACAGCAGAATATCTTTCTGAGAATTTAAAAAAGCGGCTTAATGAAAAAGTACTTATTTATCATGGCAGTTCTTCCGAAAAAGAACTAAAAACGGTTATCTCGAATTTCGATGCCAAAGCAAAAAATCCAAAAGACAATTACAGAATCATTGTTACAACTGAAGTGTTATCAGAAGGTATTAACCTGCATCGTTCAAATGTGGTGATTAATTACGATATTCCATGGAACCCAACTCGAATGATACAGAGGGTTGGTAGGATAAACCGTGTTGACACAGCTTTTAACAAAATTTACACTTATAATTTTTTTCCCACCGAAGAAGCTAACGACATCATAAAGCTGAAAGAAGCTGCCATAGCCAAAATAAATTATTTTATTGAAATGCTCGGTAATGATGCAAAACTGCTTACTGAGGGTGAAGAAATTAAATCATTTGAACTTTTCAATAAACTTACATCAAAAGATTTTATCATTGGAGAGGAAGACGGAGAGGAAAGTGAATTAAAATATTTGCGGCTTATTGAGAATATCAGAGACAATAACAGTGAGCTATTTGCTCAAATAAAGAATTTGCCCCGAAAAGCCAGAGTTGCAAGAAAAGCCAATGTGGCTTTTAAACTTAATGAAAATGCATTGGTAAGCTATTTCCGAAAAGGAAAACTGGAAAAGTTTTATCTTGCAAGCGAATTACAAAATACAGAACTTGATTTTTTAACTACAGCCAAGCTTTTTGAAGCTTCTGAAAAAACATCAAGGCAAAAAATTCATAAAAATTTTCACGAACTTCTGGCAAGTAACAAAACCCAGATTGAAATTGATTTACTTGAAAAGGAAGATGAAGATGAAACTACAAAAAAAGGCAGCAGAGATAACGCAAGCAGAATCAGGAAAATATTGAAAGCCAAAGAAATAAAAAGCTACGATGGTTTTACCGATACAGATGATGAATACATAGAAAAAGTGAGGAATATGCTTGATGAAGGAGGGATGCCAAAAACTGTGGCAAAAAGGATTTTTACAGAAATAAAAAACGAAAAAAATCCTATGAAAATACTTGCAGCCATTAAGCGAAATTTGCCTGAGCAATTTTTTAATCACACCGCTTCGGCAAAGGATGTTTCAATGAATATTCCCAAAGAAGTCATATTATCGGAGTACCTGATAAAATAAAGAAGGATGAACGATTTTAATAATCTGCTTTCAAGCATTCAGCACCTGCATAAGCAACTACAGCATTCGGCAGTAAATGCAGTAAACCAAATGCTGACTATCAGGAACTGGCTGATTGGGTATTACATTGTTGAGTTTGAACAAAATGGTAAAGATCGGGCAGAATATGGCGACCGCTTAATTGAAAGTATCGCTGCTGAATCGAAAAATATTAAAGGAATTGATAAACGTT
Source organism: Bacteroidales bacterium (assembly GCA_016342645.1). GTDB lineage: Bacteria > Bacteroidota > Bacteroidia > Bacteroidales > JAEINX01 > JAEINX01. Next base: position 22,445 of record JAEINX010000046.1, read on the forward strand.
CTCTTTTCAGGTTCCGACAGTTTTATCTTTACTACCCACAAATAGCAGAAGCAATTCGGGGGTCACTGAACCCCGTTTTTATGCAAATTGTAAAAGTGGGGTCGCTGCCCCCACAATTTCAGTTACCTGATTTTTCAAAAATGGGGTTACTGACCCCACAATTGGAATCCGGATTATTTGTGCATGGAGATAAAATCCTTTCAAAACTTTCATACACCCATATCGAACAACTCTTAGGAATTGAAGAACCCCTTAAACGTACATTCTATGAAATAGAATGCATCAAAGGCTTATGGAGTGTCAGGGAGCTGAAAAGGCAAATCAACAGCATGTATTTTGAACGAAGCGGATTATCAAAAAATCCGGATAAACTTTCAAAATTAGTTCAGCAAAAAACAAAACCACAGGAATCCACCGACATCATTAAAAATATTTATGCTTTTGAATTTCTCGATTTGCCTGTAAAAGAAATTATTGAGGAATCAGACATGGAAAAAGAATTGCTCGACAAGCTACAGCAATTTATTACTGAATTGGGATATGGCTTCTGTTTCGAAGCAAGGCAAAAACGAATCCTCATTGGCAAAAAATATTATTACATCGATCTGGTTTTCTTTCATCGTATTTTAAAATGCCACGTATTGATAGAACTAAAAATTGGGGAATTTGAACATGGCGATATCGGACAATTAAATACCTACCTCAACTATTTTAAAACTGAAATTGCCGAGCCTGATGATAAACATCCTGTTGGTATTTTGTTAGTGGCGGAAAAAGACCACGCCCTGGTGAAATATGCCACGGCCGGAATGGACAAAAACCTGTTTGTCCAACAGTATTTATTGAAACTTCCCGATACAGGGGTACTGCAGCAATACATCGAAAAAGAATTAAAAGGAATGTAGCATGAAATTATACGAAGCAAAAAAAATAATAACAGAGGTTTTTGAGAATCCTTTCAAGAAAGAGAAATTCAGTTATTTCATACGAAACCTGTTAAAAAACCTTCAAGCTGCCGAATTTTTTCGTAGCGGCTACAATATTCCGAGAGCTTTTCGAAACTTTATTGCTTCATACGAACGTCTCGGAAAATACAAAGATGAAGAAAATAACCTGATTGATGTACTGATTGTAAAACTCAAACGCAATCATTCCATTGACTATGCCCGAAGTACGCAACGAAATTTTGTGCGTTGGTATTTAAACGACAAAGGAAAGGATGCTGCATTGGTTGCATTTCACACAGAAAAATCATCCGAATGGAGGTTTTCGTTTATTAAAATGCAGTACAGCCTCGAAAAGAAAAAGGATGAACTCACACCTGCAAAACGTTCATCGTTTATGGTAGGTGAATCAGGCAAAAGTCACACCGCACAACTACAGTTAGTTGACTTACTGAAGAATGACCATGCTCCCTACCTTTCCGATATTGAAAATGCCTTTAGCATTGAAGCTGTTTCGGATGAGTTTTACGAAAAATACAATTCGCTGCTGTTTAATCTAAAGGATGAAATTGAAAAGATTGTAATAAAAGACAAAACACTTAAAGAGGAGTTCGAAAGCAAAAATATCAGCATCCTGAATTTTTCTAAAAAACTGCTCGGGCAAATTGTATTTCTCTATTTCCTGCAAAAAAAAGGCTGGTTGGGCCTTAAAGAAAATGAAAAATATGGTGAAGGTGATAAGAATTTTTTAAGCAGCCTTTTCAACAAAACAAAACAGGGCGAAAATTTCTTTAACGACTACCTTGAATACTTGTTTTACGATGCTTTGAGTAAAAAACGGGTAAGCGATTATTACGACCGTTTTAAAACACGTATTCCGTTTTTAAATGGTGGTTTGTTCGACCCCATTAAATTTTACAACTGGCAAAAAACAGATATTGTTATTCCTGATGATATATTCTCAAACAAAAAAGGCGATGAAGAAGGGAGCGGCATTCTCGATGTTTTCGACCTGTATAATTTTACGGTGAAAGAAGATGAACCACTTGAAACCGAAGTGGCCATTGACCCCGAAATGCTGGGAAAAGTGTTTGAACGTATGCTGGATGTTAGTGAACGCAAAAGCAAAGGTGCATTTTATACTCCACGTGAAATAGTGCATTATATGGCTCAACAAAGTTTACTTTACTATCTGGAAACAGAATTAAACCAAACCTTATCATACAATATACTGGGAAGTAATCAATCAGAAATGTTTGGAAATAAATACAAAAACGGGCAGCTCGATTTGATTACAAAAAACGAAGCCTGTGCTGTTCCCAAAACCGACCTTGAAACTTTTATCCATTACGGCGAACATATTATTGATAAAGACATTGCCGTTGCCGAAGGTAAGCTTAAAGAAACTACTAAAAACCAACAAATACCCGAAAGTATTCGCAAAAATGCCGATGCAATCGACAAAGCACTTGAAAATATAAAAATATGTGATCCTGCTGTTGGCTCAGGTGCATTTCCTGTTGGAATTATGAACGAAATTGTAAAGCTCCGCAAATTGCTGACACCATTTATAATAGAGGAAAATGCAAATGAAAGAAGTGCTTACCGATTTAAATCAAATGCCATACAAAATTCCATTTACGGGGTGGATATCGATGCCGGTGCTGTTGAAATTGCCAAACTCCGACTTTGGCTCTCAATGGTGGTGGATGAGGAAAGTATTAATGTCATTGAACCACTTCCAAACCTTGAATATAAAATTGTTAAGGGGAATTCTTTGATAAATATGCCCGAAGATACTTTTAGAAACCTGCAATTGGAAAGCGAAATTGAAAAGCTGACAAAAAATTATTATACTATTACCGACAAAGAGCAAAAGCAGGAACAAAAAGAAATTATTGATGGCAAAATAAAACAGCTACTTGCTTCTGCCTCCGAATTTGCAGGATATGACATTGATTTTGATTTCAAATTGTATTTTCATGAAGTTTGGAATGAGAAAAACGGTTTTGATGTGGTTATTGGAAATCCACCTTATAAAATGATTCAACCTCATAATACTGACACTAAAATAATTTCTGTATTTAGAAAATTATATGAATTAAATTTTAAAATTGATTTGTTTCATCTGTTTTTTAAAATAGGAGTCGATATTGCTGCAAGAGAACGATTTGTTTGCTATATAGCACCTAGTTCATTGCTTAACAATGTATATGTTGAAACTCTACGGAGGTGGCTTTTAGAAAAAACAAAAATCTTGGAAGTTCTTAATTCGAGAAAAAAATTCTTTGAAAATGCTGATGTTCACACAACAATTTATCTACTTCAAAAAAGTATTAGTTTATCAGAAAACTCTAAAAATATTATCAAAACAACAATTCATTTAGAAAAGGTATTATTTGATTTTAAATCAGGTTTTGAAAGAGTATTACAATCCGATTATTATGAATCACCAGGTAAATTATGGAATTTACTGTTAAATGAAAAAAATTCAAAAACAATTAATCACCTTAATACGAATTTTAGTCCATTAGAAAATATCTCCAAAATAAATCGTGGTTTAATAACTGGTAATAAACAAAAATTCTTTTCTGACAAAAAAATATCAGAACTGTATAAACCAATATTAGCAGGGAAAGATATTGAGAAGTATTTTACCAAAAAACCTTCAGCTTTTGTACTTTTTAAAAGACCTAAAACTGCAGGGGGATGTTGGGATGAAGATATGCATTTTGCAAAACATAAAATTCTAATACGACAAATTGGTACTAGACCTACTGCTACATTTTTAAACAAAAAAATTGCAGTTACTGGAAATATTTTTACTGTAATGGCTCAAAATAAAGAAGTTGAAACTTTTATAACAGGAATATTAAATTCCTCTTTAATATATTTTTATTGGTCAATAATGTTTACAGACTTCAAAGATATATTCCCTCAAATAACAATTAAAAGTCTATCTCAAATTCCAATATGTAACCATGATTCTTTAAAATCAAAGAGATTATCAATTATTGTAAAATATATCCTCTTCCTCAAATCCCAACCCTCCGAAAAAATGAGTTTCTACTTCGAGCAACTTATTGACGGCATGGTTTACGAACTCTATTTTGAAAAAGAAATCAAACAAGCCGGATGCGATATTTTAAAATACATGGATAATTTACCCGAGATAAATGATGAAATGGAAGATGATGAGAAAATAAAGATCATCACAAAGGTTTTTAATAAATTCTACAATAAAGAATCGCCTGTAAGGAAAAACTTATACGCAATGGAGGAGGTTGAGGAAGTAGGAATAATAAAAGAGGCATTAAAATAAAACCTGATGAAACACTATGATTGCTTTTAAACAATAATTATTAATTACAATCGGACAATTACTTTTAATATTAAAAGTTTAATTATTTTTGTATCAAAATAATATTTATTCGAAAATATAATATGTGTAAAATTAATAACATCCTAATCATTTGCATAATATCAGCTTTTATTACATTTTCATGCAGTGAAAATAAAACGAAAAAAAAACCTGTTACTTCAAAACAAGCAAAACAGGAAATCGAAGTAAAAGTACCAAACTTTAATGCTGATTCTGCTTATAAATATGTCGAAAAACAAGTAGAATTCGGCCCAAGGGTACCAAATACCTTAGCTCATCAAAAATGTGCAGAATATTTAGTCTCAAAACTTAAAACATTTTCATCAAATGTTGAAGTTCAGAAATTTAAAGTAAAAGCTTATAATGACGAAATTTTAAATGGGAAAAATATTATTGCATCATTCAATCCCGAAACAAAAAACAGGATTTTACTTTGTGCACATTGGGATTCAAGGCCGTATGCCGATCATGATCCCGATAAAAACAATCATAATACACCGATTGACGGAGCAAATGATGGAGCAAGCGGAGTTGGGGTTTTGATTGAAATTGCCCGTCAATTTAGCATTGATCCTCCGCTAATTGGCGTTGATATAATTCTTTTCGATGTTGAAGATTATGGCGAACCACAAGATTTTATAACCGACAAAGAAGATAATTGGTGCCTTGGATCGCAATATTGGTCGCGAAACCCGCACAAACCGTATTATTCAGCTAATTATGGGATTCTGCTTGATATGGTTGGCGGCTATGACCCGACTTTTACTCTCGAAATGACTTCGATGTATTATGCACCGGATATTATGAAAAAGGTTTGGGAAATCGCCCACAATATCGGATACAAGGATTATTTTTTGTTTGAACAAACCGGTGCTCTTATAGACGATCATCTTTATATCAATCAAATAATTAAAATTCCGACCATAGATATTGTACAATATGACCCGAATACTAACTCTCATTTTTTCGAACATTGGCACACAATTAACGATAATATTGAATGTATTGATAAGGAAACCCTAAAAATTGTAGGGCAAACTGTCTTAACAGTCGTTTATCGGGAAGAGTAATGATTGTATTGGCTTTTTTTTCCGGTACTACTGCGAATTTAGTGTAGAAATATAAAAATGCTAAAATGATTGAATGATAAAATGCTATAATAAAAACTTTGCTTATCGAAGTTAAAAATCAGTATTAATCAGTTTAATCAGCGTCCTATTTTTTTTTGCAGCAAAGCTGCGATTTGTAACACTTATTTTTTAATTTTAAAAACCATAGCACCATTATAACTGCCGATTTTTTCTGAAAGAATGTCTTGTAAATTATTGTTTTGCAGATAAACACTATCTGTAATAAGCATATAATTTGCCCCGTTTTTAATATATTCTTTAATTTTTATTAAAGATTTTTCAGAATCGTTTCTCAAAGTCCACCCTTTTCTGTTTAAAAAATAAAGGCTTCCGTTTGGTGTGTAATCCATCAAAACAACAAATTTTTCTTCACGAGAAACATTAATGGAATCAAGATATTTATCAGCTCCGTTCAATTGAAACCCGATTTTTGCCGAATCGTCAATTGCAGTATATCTTCTTTCAAGAATTGTTTTTCCTAAATTAATGCTTAAAGCAACAAGAATTAATAAAAAAAATTTGAAAACATAAGATTTAAAAAATTTAGGGAATCTGTTTTTCAATATGAAAAATGAATTTAAAACAAGAAAAACAATGACCGGCAATAATGTTAAAAAATAATAATCATGTTCTTTGAATTGTTGAAAAAACAATAAAAAATATGATAAGCCACCCATGAAAAGTATTAAACTTAATGTTGTTAAAAACTTATCGGATTTTTTTATAAAAAATAAACTCAGGAATAATAGAATAAAGAAAAAATGTTGAGTTGAGGGATAATAATATGAATAATACCAATAATTCGTCAAATAATCCCAAACAACTGATATTTCGTTATTTGACAAATTCCAAATCGGACGAATATGCGTTAGAAAATATACATTATGATAAATAGAATTATATTTTAAAACATATAAATTCCAAATCAAAACCGGAAAAATACTAACAACAGAAATGATTAAAAAAATCTTAGTTTTTTTAAAAACCATTTTCTTAGAAAAATTAATGATTTTAAACCTTTCCAGAATGAACAGAAAAATAATCGTCAGAGGATTTATAAGAGTAGTTACTTTTATCAAACTTGCAAGTGTAAAAAACCCAAAACCGATTATTAAATATTTATTTCGTCCTAATTGATAATATCGAAAAAAACTCCACCAACCAATAAAAATAAAACCCAAAGAAGCAGTATCCGGAAGAAAATTATTGGCATAATAGAATAAAATTCCAGACGAAAAGAATAAAAAAGTCAATAGTAATGCCAATAAAAAATCATTAAGAATTTGTTTGATTAGCTTGAAAAGAAACAAAAATCCCCAAAACACAATTGTTAGATTAATTAATCTTAAAAGAAATTCTTTTTCACCGAATAAAAAATAAAGGATAGCCGTAAAATAATATACTATCGGGAACTCACAAGCCGCTTTTCCATCAAAGGATCTCAAATCAAAAACCATTGGTTGAAAAAAAATCATTCCATTTTGAAAATAATTAACCACGAAACTCAAGCTATCGGTTTGTCGGGTGAAATGTATGCCTTGTGGCCTAAAAAACAGAATTTTATTATAATCAAGAAAAAGAAAGATAAGCAAAAATATGATAATAAAAATAAAGAGTTGAATTGTTTCGTCGGATTGAACCTTTTTTGAAATTCTATTAATATATATTTTCATCATTCATTTTGAATTCCTTGAAATTATAAAGTCGAATAAAACATTCGCGTAAAGATAAAAAATAATTTATCAATCAAACGGACTTGTTTTTTTTTGGCTAAATATTAAATATGAAGATTATAAAATCAAAATAAAATCATTATCAGAAGAAATTGATATTGAAAAATCTATCAATAAAATATTTATCGGCTATCGGTCGAAATACCGAAAGTTCTGTATCATAAATCAAGTTCATAAAAACAATCAGCTAGTAGAATTTTATATAGATCAAGAAGAAAAATACAGACAAGAGCAAATGGATGGAATATTTATTCTTTTAACAGATAGGTATGATATTACGATAAGTAAAGTAGTGGAATCATATAAAAATCTTCAGGAAGTAGAACTACTTTTTGATGACCTGAAAAACTTTGTCGATGTTAGGCCGGTCAGGCACTGGTTGCCACAAAG
>JAEINX010000047.1 GCA_016342645.1 Bacteroidales bacterium
GTATAATACTAACGTAAAGCAGTGGCCTTTGATTTTTATATGTCTGTGTATAATTTAAAATTTTTATGTAAGTTTGATGCCTTGAAATTAATATGAAAATAATTGTAATATTTAACCGATATTATTATGAAAAAGATGTCATTAAAAAAAACATTAATTGAAGAATGTTTAAAAAGACAAACCGAAAATGCAAAAGCAATTGAAAATGCCATAAAAGAATTGCAAAAAAGTGCAAACGATTATGGACAACCAAAAGACAGATATGATTCATATAGAGTTCAATTGCTGAGAAAAAGAGATATGCTTGCTAAACAACTTGAGAACTCCTTGAACCAAATATCTGTTTTACATAAAATTGATCCCTTAATTAACCATGATGAGGTAAATTTTGGTGCCATTGTTATTACAAATGAACAAAAAATATTTGTTTCAATTAGCTTAGGTAAAGTTATTCACAATAATGAGGAATATTTTGCTGTATCAACTTTAGTCCCATTTTTTCAGGCAATGAAAGGGAAAAGAAAAGGAGAAATGTTTAAATTCAGAGAAAGAGAAATTGAGATTCTTGATATTTTCTAATCACTCAAATTTAATAATCGAAGGACGAGTAAAATTAAAATTATTGAATTTATAAGAGCTTTCGCCTGAAACGGTAAAATCAAGATGTTTGCTTCCGTCATGGATAATTGGAAAATATGCTAATCGAACAACAATTGTTTTAAAAACAAGATTTTCATTTCTAAGTTTAATTCCCGGGCCAATACCGACGTAAAGTTTATTTGAGAAAATCGATTTGTCCGAAGGGCCAACTAAACCCATATCAAGAAAACAATAAACAGATAATTTAAATCCGAGGAAACTAAGCGGAGTATAGGCCATTGTTTCAAGATTAACCCAAAATCGTTTTTTCCCAATTAATGAATCTCTTGCTAAGCCTGATAAACCGGGGTCTTCGCTCAAGCTTATATTCAAATCTTTTAATTGATTAATTCCTTGAGTATAATTAATACCCACAAAATGTCTTGAACTAAATTTTTTATAATTATAAATTTTTGTAATAAAGTCAAATTCCAATTTTAAAGTTCCTTCTCTCATCTGCTTATCAATTAGGAATCCGCCAACATCTGAAGAAACGTAATAATAGCCCCAATTATTAACATAGTTTCCCTTTGCCAATTTAAGTCCGAAATAAGGCCTGTTGTAAAGCTCCCCCAATTCATAACCACCTGTAAACTTAGCTAAATACCCATATGGTATATCCTCTGTTCTACCATAACCAAAAATATAATTTCCAATATAAAAATCTTGTTTTGAAATAGATATACTGGCAAGAAACTTTGTCGAATTCATATATTGCTGATTTGTATCGGCATTAACATTGGGACGTTTATAATATGATTCTCTAAGAATCCTTCCAGAAACAAATAAATATTCAGGTGTTTTTACAATACCTATTGATTTTGATAAATTAATGCTGTGTCCTACCGAAACATCTTGAGTTCCGTATTTAATTGTATTAGTTTTAAATATTGAATCTCCTTTATAAATAAACTCATATTCTCTTGTTCGTTTTATTTCAAAATATCCGCTTGTAGCAATTTTTAAGGGAATAAACTTTCGTTCAAATTTTACTCCATAATCTGTCTTTTCCTCATTGTTATTTTCTTGATTATAAAATATTTCACCGGATATAAAACTACCTTGAATATTTTGAACTTTATAACTTGCTTCTTGAAATTTCAAAAACGGTTTACGTGGTGATTTATAGGATATCGTGGATGAAATTTTGTTACCGTATCCCAAAAAGTTAACGTTCCAAAATCCAATTGAGCCATCTTTTAAACTATTAATTTGCAAATCCATACCAATAGGGAAAACATCTTTAGTAATAATTAATACATCAACTGAATCATTTGATGCATTATATAAAATTATTTTTGCATCATTAATATTAGGCAAATTACGTAATAGCCTCTCGTTATTTGCTAGGATAAATGGATTAACTTTATCACCCTTTTTAAACAGCAGATTTTTTTTAATCACTAATAATTTAGTGCTTATATGAGCCTCATTAGCTGTTTTTTCAATCCAACTATCGGCTTTTCGTGAAGTATCATTTACTGTTGGCCCAAAAACATCAATCTTTTTAAATTTAATATTTCTAATTATATCTCCACTATAGTTATCGAAACTTTTTTCACCTCTCTCAACTTTGATTGTATCGAGTACTGAGGCTTTTCCCTGCTCAGAAAATGTTAGCTTATATAATTCTTTAGTGAGCTTGGTTTTATAAGCTTCCTTTTTAACATTATTATAAAACTTATTGGTTTTTAGGTCTTTATTATTTTGTATAATTGAATCAGGTAAACATAATATTGTATCATTTTTAATAATGATTTTTGATCCACCCATAAGGAATTCAGCACCTTTACGTAAAAAAATACTATCACATCCTGTCTCTGTCTTTTTTTCCTGAGAATAAGTAAAAGAGATTAAAAAAATAAAAAATAGGGTGTATAAGTATTTCATCACTATTATTTGCTCAGGAAAAATTGCTAAATATATAGAAAATCAACAATTTGATTTAATATCCAAAGAAATATTCAGTTGTTATATTAATTCTAAGGATTTAATAATATTATCCAATTTTGAATCCAAAGCTGAATTTATCTCATCAAATTTATTTTTATTTTCAAGAGAAGACTTAACTCCAAAATAAAATTTGATTTTGGGTTCAGTTCCTGATGGGCGGATACTAATTTTGCTTCCGTCTTCTAAAAAGAATTGTAAAACATTTGATTTAGGAAGTGAGATTAGTTTTTCGTCTCCTGTTGTTAGATTGAATTCTTTTTGAAGGAGATAATCTTTGATTACCTGCACTTTTGAATTGTTTATTGTTTTAGGTGGATTATTTCTATAATCTATCATCATTTGTTGAATTTCTTCAGAACCTGATTTCCCTTTTCTCACAATCGACAATAATTTCTCTTTATAAAAAGAAAATTCATGATAAACATCAATCAATGTTTGGTATAAAGTTTTACCGTTTTCGGCAGCCCATGCAGCAATTTCAGCAATTATTGAACATGAAATTACGGCATCTTTATCTCTAACAAAATCACCAACTAAATATCCGTAACTTTCTTCTCCTCCTCCTATAAATGTTTTAATTCCTTCGTTTTGCTTTATAATATCTGCAATATATTTAAACCCGGTTAAAACATCGAATGATTCAACTCCGCTTTTGAGGGCAATATCTTTCAGCAATTCAGAAGTAACTATTGTTTTAACAATGAATTCATTACCTGTAAGTTTTTTATTTTCTTTCCATTTTTTCACGAGATAATAAATCAATAATGAGGCAGCCTGATTACCGTTTAAAAGTATGAATTCATTATTATTATCCTTCACGGCAATTCCAACCCTATCGGCATCAGGATCGGTAGCCATCACAAGTGCGGCATCAATTTCATTGGCTTTTTGAATTGCAAGGCTCAGAGCAGCAGGTTCTTCAGGGTTTGGTGATTTTACGGTTGGGAAATTCCCATCAGGAACTTTTTGTTCATCAACTTCAAAAACATTTTCAAAACCAAACTTTTTTAAACTTTCGGGTACTAATCTTGTTCCTGATCCATGAATTGGCGTAAAAACAATTTTTAAATCCTTATGCTTTTTAATAATTTCGGGCGATAATGATAATTCCTTTATTTTTTCAAGATAAACTTTATCAATATTTTTACCTATTATTTCTATGTTCTCAGGTTTTGCTATAAACTTAACCTCCTCTATATCTTTTATTTTTTTAACTTCTTCGATAACATTTTTATCGTGAGGGCTAATCAACTGGCCTCCATCATCCCAGTAAGCTTTGTAGCCGTTATATTCCTTTGGGTTATGTGATGCCGTAATCACAATTCCGCTTTGGCAATGCAAATATCGAACTGCAAACGAAAGTTCAGGGGTTGGCCGTAATTCGTCAAACAGGAATACTTTGAAATTATTTGCTGAAAATACTTCAGCCGTAATTTGTGCAAAATATTTACTATTATTTCTTGAATCATAAGCAATTGCGACTTTAATTTGATCAATATCAGGGAACATTTTTTTCAAATAATTTGCAAGCCCCTGAGTAGCTAATCCAACCGAATACTTATTCATTCGATTTGTACCAACTCCCATTATTCCTCTTAAACCCCCGGTTCCGAATTCCAAATCTTTATAAAACGACTCAATCAATTCATCCTGATTGTTTTCGATTAAATTCTTTACTTGTTTTTTGGTCTTTGCGTCATATTTGCCTTCTAACCAACTTTCTGCTCTTTTTACGATTTCTGAATCAACTTTCTTATTATTCATATTAAATATTTTTTCTTAAAATAAACAAAAACTCTATTTGCAAAACTATCTTTTTTTTAATTTTCAAAATCCATTTTATTCAGACAATCAATCAAACTATCTCTCCAATAAGGTATTAAAAGTCCATAATTAGTTTTAATTTTTGCTTTATTGAGAACACCATAAATCGGTCGAGCTGCAGGAGTAGGAAAATCTTTTGTCTCAATCGGATTTATAATGCACTCAATTTTTTTTAATTCAACAATTGCCTTTGCAAAATCATACCAACTTATTACACCTTCATTTGAAAAATGGTATGTTTGAGTCAAATAATTTTTTTTATAATTAGAAATTATTTGTAAAATTGTGCTTGCAAGATCGTTTGCATAAGTCGGGGTTCCAACCTGATCGGATACAACATTAAGGAAATCACGCTCCTGAGCATACCTAATAATTGTTTTCACGAAATTTTTACCAAATTCGGAATATAACCATGATGTACGGATTATTAAAGCATCTTTTGCAAAATTGTTAAGCTGAATTTCACCCTCAAGCTTTGTTTTTCCATACCATGAAATAGGATTAGTCGGGTCATCCTCATTATAAGGTTTATAATTTCTACCATCGAAAACATAATCGGTAGAAATATGAATTAGTGTAGCGTTAAATTGAGCAGAAATTTGAGCCAGATTTTTGACGGCTGTTGAATTAATTAAAGTTGAAAGTTCTTTTTCTTTTTCAGCTAAATCAACAGCAGTATATGCAGCACAATTAACAATAAAATCAATTTTTCTTTGATTGAAGAAATTTTCAACATCCCGCTTTTTAGCAATATTAAGTTCCTTAACATCTGTAAAAATAAAATGATGTTGAGGATAATTGACTGATAGTTTTGAAATTTCGTTTCCTAACTGGCCGGCACTTCCGGTAATAAGTATTTCACTCATTGGATATTAATTAATTGTATAAAAATAATTAATCTTTACAATATTGATTTAAAATATTCAATTGTTTTTGTCAGGCCTTCTTCAAGCTGAATTTTTGGCTCCCAACCTAACTCTTTTTTTGCTAATGTGATATCGGGCTTTCGTTGCATAGGATCATCAGCCGGAAGCGGTTCAAAAACAATTTTGGATTTTGATTTAGTTAATTTAATTACCATTTCGGCTAATTCGATCATTGTAAATTCATTCGGATTACCAATATTCACCGGGCCGAGAAAATCGTCTCTTGAAGCCATCAATCTAATCATGCCTTCAATATTATCGCTAACATACTGAAAACTTCTGGTTTGCATTCCATCACCAAAAACAGTAATGTTTTTTCCATTAAGTGCTTGAACAATAAAATTTGAAACAACGCGTCCGTCATTAGGGTGCATTCTTGGGCCATAGGTATTAAAGATACGCATAAGCTTGATTCTCACATCGTTTTGGATATGGTAATCCATAAATAAGGTTTCTGCACAGCGTTTTCCTTCATCATAACAAGACCTGATTCCGATTGGATTCACATGTCCCCAATAACTTTCTGTTTGCGGATGCACCTCCGGATCACCATAAACTTCGCTAGTTGAAGCTTGCAAAATCTTAGCTTTTATGCGTTTAGCAAGTCCAAGCATATTGATTGCTCCGGCAACCGAAGTTTTAATTGTTTTTATCGGATTATATTGATAATGTACGGGTGAAGCCGGACAGGCAAGATTAAAGATTTCATCAACTTCAATATAGAAAGGCATAGTTACATCATGGCGAATGACTTCAAAATATGGATTATCAAGAAATTTCATGATATTTCTTTTTTGTCCGGTAAAATAATTATCCAAACAGATAACGTAGTTTCCTTCATTAAGAAGTCTTTCAACAAGATGTGAACCTAAAAAGCCTGCACCTCCGGTGACCAAAATATGTTTTTCCATGATTTACTTTATTTAAAGAATTTTACAATTGTTTCTATTATAATTAAATTGTTTTTAAACCAATGCAATAGTAATCTATTTCAAGTTTTTTCATTTCCTGAAAATCGTAAAGATTTCTACCATCAAAAATCACATGTCCTTTTAATAGCTTTTTAATTATCTTAAATTTAGGAAATTTGAATTCAGGCCAATCGGTTAAAATCAACAATGCATCAGCGTCTATTAGTGCCTCATATTGATCATCGGAATATTCGATTGTATCTCCAATTCTTCGTTTTGATTCTTCAATAGCCACCGGATCGTAAGCAATAATTTTTGCACCTGCATCCAATAAATGTTTAATTATTATAAGCGATGGAGCCTCTCTCATATCATCAGTCTGAGGTTTAAATGATAATCCCCACAAGGCAAATGTTTTTCCTTTCAAATCACCATTATAGTACTTCATTACTTTATCAAAAATGACTTTCTTTTGATCGGCATTTACTTCTTCAACCGACTTTAACACACGAAGTGAATAGTTGTTTTCGTCGGCAGTTTTAATTAAAGCTTTAACATCTTTTGGGAAACATGAACCACCATATCCAATTCCCGGATAAATAAATTTATTTCCGATTCGAGTGTCACTTCCTATTCCTCTTCTTACCATATTAACATCTGCACCAATAATTTCACATAAATTAGCAATATCATTCATAAAGCTAATTTTAGTAGCCAACATTGAATTTGCAGCGTATTTAGTCATTTCAGCGGATGGAACATTCATGAATATAATTGGATGCCCGTTGAGGGTAAAAGGTTTATATAATTTCTTAATTATATTTTCTGCCTTTTTTGATTCAAGGCCAACAACAATTCTATCAGGTTTGAGAAAATCTTCAATAGCACTTCCTTCTTTTAAAAATTCAGGATTTGAGGCAACATCAAACTTAATATTTTTTTCTCTCATATCTAATTCAGATTGCACGGCATTCCTAACTTTTTCAGCAGTACCTACTGGAACAGTGCTTTTTGTAACAACAAGTATATATTCATCCATGTTTCGGCCAACTTCCCTTGCAACATCAAGAACATATTTCAAATCAGCACTACCATCCTCATCGGGTGGTGTTCCGACCGCAATAAAAATTACTTCACAATTAGGTAATGTTTCAGCCAAATTTGTTGTGAAAAATAAACGTTTCTTTTTCACATTTCTATCAACCATTTCCTTTAATCCTGGCTCATAAATAGGAATTATCCCTTTATTTAAGCCGGTTATTTTTTTCTCATCTATGTCAATACATGTAACTTCTATACCTACTTCAGCAAAGCAAGTGCCGGTTACTAATCCTACATAGCCAGTTCCTACAATTGAAATTTTCATATTAACTTATGTTTATTATTTTCATATTTATAACATTCAATTTAGCAAATATATAAAAATATATTTTGAATTAATGAATAAAATATTAAAAAAAGGGAAACCGAAACCGATTCCCCTTTTTTTTATGTTTTTAAACAATCTTTATTTAATTATAATTTTTTCGGTAGCTATTCCATTGATTGCTTCGACACTAATAATATAAATACCAGATTGATAGGATGAAGTATTAATATTAATACTTGAATTATTTACACTATTATCAAACATTATTTGTCCGATGAAATTGATAATTCTAACACGGTGAATATTAGTATTTGCAACTACATTCAATGCATCTGTTGCGGGGTTTGGATAAATTGAAACATTTGCATTCATATCCAGATTATCAGATGAAACTTTTGTAATATTTATCACACTAAACTCACCATCTTCAACAGGATAAGTACTTTCAAAATATGCTTCTTCATATTCATCAACCAATGTAAAGGTTGAAGAAACCTGGCTTTGTAATTGCTTATCCCAGACTTTCAGTATGATATTATTTCCGTTATCATAACCTTTTTGGCTTGTTAATGTACTGAATACCGGCAAACTGTTTTCCAAGGTGTTCTCTGAAACAATAACCGTTGAGCCAACCATTACGTTGCCATCATAAGCAGCTACTTCATCACCTATTTCCAAACCTTCAACATAAATCGTGAAAACAGGGTCAGCCGGATTTCCACCTTCAAAATCAAAGTGAGAAGGAACAACAGCTACTCTACCGCTTGATTTTGCAGTAGCCGGATAAATTATTTCACCATCGGCAAACATTTTAACAAGATAACCTTCGCCCGGCATACAATCGCCAATACCGTTAACCCAATTTGGGCCGATTTTGCGTAAAGTTTGTCCCTGTGAATTTCTTATAAAATCAAGGTCATCGCCTATGATGGTTCCAAAAGCAATCAGGGCATCCATCGGAGTTTCGGGGAAATAGCTTACAAACTGAAATCCAGTTTCTACAGAAATCGGAGTTGCCGGTTCAACCAAAACACCATTGATTGAAAATGAATCTTCAGCAAACATTTTAACAAGGTAACCTTCGTCAACAATCCAATCACCAATTCCATTAACCCAATTTGGGCCAATTTTGCGTAATGTCTGTCCGAGTGAATTTCTTGCGAAATCAAGATTATCATTTAATACATCAGCCATAACAACTAATATATCAGGATCAGTCGGATTAACGCCTGATGAAATAAATTGAAAACCAATAGATAAATTGAATGTTTGAAAATCTGAAGATAAAAAATCCAGAGCAACAATACTATATTCACCGTCACCGGCAGGAAAAACATCTTCAGTGTAAGCATCTCCGTAAGGATTAAATAATTCTATATCAAAAGATTCTATTTCAAGTTCTTCACTTGCATCCCAACATTTGAATGAATAGGCATTTCCAGCCTGATATCCTGATTGAGAAAATAACTCACTAAAGGCAATCAGATCATTTTCAAATTGGTTTTCAGGAGTACAAATTTGATCTAAAACAATAACACCAACCATAATGTCGCTATCAAAAATAGCAATCTCATCACCGGCTACTAAATCAACATCTCCTACCATAGCACTTCCAATGTAAATTGTCCACACTGGGCTTGAAGGGTCTCCGCCTTCGAAATTGAAGTGTGATACTGTATAGCATTCAGAAATGTCAACACAAATTCCGTTTTCAGTAATCTCTACTGCATAGTTTCCTGGGACTGTAGGAGTAAATGATTGGGCTGTTTCGCCCTCAATAGGGCTAAAATTATTATCGCAATCCAACCATTGGTATTCTGCTCCGCCGGTTGTTGCTGTAAGGGTTCCATTTTCTAAAGTTACTTCTGTATTAATTTCATCATAAAACGAAAGAGCTATGTTTATCAATGTATCGCAGCCGCCAAAATCGAAATAGGTTCCGGACATGGTTTGCCAGCCACCCTGTAAAAATAAGCTGTCGCCAAAACAAATCGTAGTATCTGTATTAATATAAGTTGGTTGGTCAGCAAAATAAACCAAATCTCCGTTATCACTTGAGAAGCGTCCAAGATAAATATCCCAGAGGTTATCATTGTTAACGTCAGCAAGCTCAAAATCGTGATTGCTTGCATTCATTTCAAAATCCTGCAAAATAAAACTTCCAGGATTGTTATTATCATTTAACCATATATTTTTATCTGTTAAAACATCAACATTCCCATCAAAATTAATGTCTTCAAGGATAATGTCGTTAAAAAACCCATTTACTTCGAATAATGTATCTCCGGGAATAAAATTACCAAAACCGTCGTTTATCCAAAAATTAACTTTTCCCATCCAGGGGGCTATTGCAATATCCAGGTCGCCGTCAGCATCAATATCACCGGCGTCAACACCTTCTGCATTTCCTTGCGATAGCTCCTGTCCTGAATCCATAAATTGTCCTGTACCATCATTGATAAAATATTTTCCAACAAAACCGGCACCACCACCTCTGACAATAACAGCATCTAAGTCGTTATCAGCATCAAAATCTGCAAGGGTAACGTCTTCAGGAGAGCTAACATAAAAACTGTTTTGACCATTACTAACAAAATTCCCTGTACCGTCGTTCAGCATAATAGAAATATCACCGTGAGGAAAAAAAACATCAGTGTATCCGTCACCATTCAAATCACCCACAGCAAATTCATATCCGCTAGAGTTATTAACCATAGTCCCCTTAAGTGTGAAATTTCCGGTTCCATTATTTTCCCAAATTTCCATTCCATTGCCTGAACTCGTTGAAAAAGGAGACGTAATAAAATCCCAGTCTCCATCATTTTCAATATCTATTACTTCTACCCCAAATCTCCAATAGTCTTCGCCTAAAATAGTTGGAGTTGTATTAAAAGTACCGTCTCCATTATTAAAATATACTTCAATCTTATCATAAGCATCAATTGTAACCACATCTTTCCAACCATCGCCGTCAAAATCGGCGAGAGAAACACCGAATGTTTCACTGCTAATCCCAATGTCGTCTTGAGCTATTGTAAAATTTACACAATTGGTTTGAGCATTAATTAAGAACGAACTTAATAACATCGCTGTTAATAAAACTGCAATCTTTAGGTTTTTCATTTTGTTTTTTTTAAATTAGTTTTTAATAATTCTTTATGCAAAAATATCTTTTTTATCGAATAATTTTAAAATGATATTTAATAATTCTATAAGTAGTGCCCATAATCTATCTTATATTTTTTCATTGAATATTTCTACTTGTGCTTGCCTGAATAATGCCCCTTTTGATTCATAGTTTTCAAAACGGTATCTTGTTGTTATTAATATGTGTTGCAGCATTGATAATGTTGTTGCAGCTATTTGAGAATCAAAATCATTTGCTTGATCCTTTCCTAATCCAAATAGCTGTTTGCTTTCTTTAAAGAATACTTCTATTGTCCATCTGATATTATAAATTTCAATCATTTGAATAAAACTTAGTGTTGTGTTTGTACCGATAAAAGTTTTCCAGTTTCCTCTTTTTCCTTTTCTTGAGAAGAATAGTTTTACAGGCTTTCCATCTAATAATACCACAGCCTTTTTATAATAAAAACCGGTTTTTCTGTTCCGTTTTTGTTTTCCCGATAAGTTACGTATTTGACTAAATGTATATTTTTGTAGATATTCATACTACAAGTCATCCGATGATTTTTTTTACCCAGCTCATTATACTTTTTAAATAAATCGAAAGCCATATTTTAATAAATTTATAAAATAAGCATTTCTATCAAACGATAAATTTTCAAAATATTAAAATTATTTTTAAAATAAATGATCTTATATTCTGATAGATACAATCACTAATCTTTCAAGAAGAATTTTTTTTTATTTTTTTTTATTTTTATACAATAAAATACGAAAGATTTCGTATTAAGTTTATCAATTACGAATTATTTCGTAGATAAATATAGTTTATGAATAAAAACATAATAAAACCAACCGAATCGGAGCTAAAGATTTTGAAAGTAATTTGGGAGAAAGGCCCAGTAACGGTGAAAGCAGTAAATGAAGAATTGAGTTTTGAAAGCGAAAAAGAAGTTGGCTATACAACCACTTTAAAATTAATGCAGATAATGGCTGAGAAAGGCCTGCTTACCAGATTGAAAAATGGAAGGATGCACATTTATGATTCAGCAATTCAACAAAAAGATACACAAAAACTTATGCTGGATAAATTATTGCAAAATCTTTATAGCGGTTCAGCTTCAAATCTTGTGATGCAAGCATTGGGAAATCATAAAACATCTAAGGATGAACTTGATAAAATTAAAAATTACATTAAAAAACTTGAGGAGGAAGAAAAATGAATTTTATAGAAAATTTTATTTCTGATCGTTTTATTTATGCCATGGGATGGACAATTGCTCATTCGATATGGCAAATTATGTTAATCTCAATTCTTCTTTGGGGAATTTTATATTTCTTTAAGAATTCTTCATCTAAGCTTCGATACATATTTACATCTTCGTCTTTTGTGTTAATTATTATTGCAGTTATTTCAACTTTTATAAGCCGATATAATGATTATCTTGTTGAGCTTCCATTTGCAGCTGAGCAAAACGAAGGCCTTTTTCGAACAATGATAAGCGAAACCAACTTAAACGATGGTTTTTCACTTATGTCAATTGTATATTTCTTTATTGGAATATTCGAAAAAATCAGCTTTTTTGTTGGGAATAATCTTTCGCTAATTGTTTTGCTTTGGTTGATTGGAATAATTGTTTTCTCAATTAAATTAACGGGCAACGTAATTTACGTTCGACATCTTAAAAGCTTTGGCCTTCAACCCATTTCAACAAATATTCAAAACACTTTAAAAAGGCTTTCCAACACAATCGGAATTAAAAAAAGTATTTTGCTTGCCGAATCATTGGTTGCGAAAGTGCCGATGGTTGTAGGATATTTAAAGCCGGTTATTTTGCTACCTGTCGGGCTTATCAGCTCAATTCCTCCCGATCAAATTGAAGCCATCCTTGCACATGAATTGGCCCACATTCGCAGAAAAGACGTTTTAATAAATACTTTAAAATCTGTAATTGAAGTGATATTTTTCTATCATCCTGCAATTTGGTGGATGTCGTCTGTTTTTGATCAGGAAAGAGAACAATGTTGTGACGACATAACAATTAATGCTTCTATAAATCCGATTGCTCTTTCAAAAGCTTTATTAGGAGCTGAGGAATACCGTATAAAGTCGCCAAAATTGGCTGCTGCTTTTAATGGAAATAATAATAAACTTTTTAATCGAATTAAACGTATGAACACAAAAAAAACCAACACCAGAAAAATTAACGGGCGTGCACTTGCCCTTACTATCGTTTTTTGCGGAATGATAGTATTAATAGCGAATTCATCAATTTTTCAATCACCTGTATTGGTGAATTTAGAAAATTCTGAATCATCAATGGTTCAATCATCTGTCGGGCAACCTTCGATGAATGCTTTTGAAAAATCAAAAAGTAGTAAGACTCTAAACATGAGCAATCCCGATAAAGAGGAAGAGCTTAATACCCTAAAGAAAAAGCTACAAAAGCTTTATAATTATTCACAAAAAACAAAAGATAAGCTTTTGAGTTTTAAATCTAAAATTTCAAAAGCAAGTAAATCTTCCGAAAAAGAGATTGATTTTTTAAAACAAAACCTGAAAAAGCATGATGAAGCTACAAAATATCTAACTATGGTTAAAGATGGCATATTTGCCAATAACGAAAGCAAAGATATTAGTGATGAAAAGATGAAAAAATCTAAAACATTATTAGATGAATCGGCTTTTATTTTACAAGAAATCAATAATAATATTAGTAAATTTTATGGGGAGAAATCATCAGAGTTTGCTTCTGAAAATGAGAAAAAGAAGAATTTTGAAATGCAGAAGATGAAATATCCGAAAATGTTGCAAAAAAAAACAAAACAAGTTTTTTGGAAAGAATTAGTAGATGAGGGAATCTTTAAAAAGGAGTCCAAAAATTCATTTTCTTTATCAACACAGAAATTTGTGGTTAACGGTAAAGAACAACCAAAAGAAACTCATGACAAATTCTTAAAATTATATTCTAAAATAAATGGGCAGGCTTTGAAGAAAGGTGAAACATTTGAGTTAAAAAAATAAATTACCCCTTAATAATTTATCCCGATTGTTAGAAATTAAGGTAGCAAGGCTTTGTTTTTCCCCTGAAGCTTTTGCTGCCTTTTTTTGATGAATGATTGAATGAGAGAATGAGAAAATGAGTAAATGGGTGAATGAGAAAGTGATTAAATGTTTAGTGAGCTTATACAGGGTAGGATGTTGAGTCATTCATCTTAATTCCGTAATCCTTACTGAGCTAATCCGCCCTTCCGTTTTAATACACATGCACACTTGTTTGTGCTGAAGGCAAATAATTAACTCCAAACCAACAAATCAGAAGAATTATAAAAGCGAGAGATAATATCCAGAGAGAAGATTTAACATTCTTCTTTTTACTCACCCTGAAATGTATATAAATTAAATAAACCATCCAGGTAAGAAATGCCCAGGTTTCTTTTGGGTCCCAAGTCCAATAATGGCCCCAAGCTTCCTTTGCCCATAAAGCACCAAACAATAAACCGAATGTTAAAAAGGCAAATCCCAGATAAACAATATTATCGGCTAATGCTATTGTGTCATCGGTATTTTTATTCTTTCGCATTTTATAAATGCCAATTAATCCAATCAAAGAAGATACGGCAAGAAAAGCATAGCCAATTATATAAACCACAACATGAGGGATGAACCAAGGGCTTTGTAAGGCCGGCATAAGTGTTTTATCGAATGTATCGGGGTTAAAGTAATTAATAAACAAAAAGAGTATTGCCATTAATAAAGTATAAGCCAGCATCCAGAAAAGCCTCCAACGATAATAGATAACAAGGCCAATCACTGATATAAAGATTCCATACCAGAGCCGTGTTTCTGCCAGAGTTCTGAAAGGAGGCCTTTCAAGCTCCATCCAGAGGCCAACTGTAAAAACACTAATAATTACAACTCCTGCAACAAGAAAAATATCAGCCAGCCATTTTATTCTTTTTTTTCTAAGCAGATAAACAAGGATCATTCCTATAATCCAACTACCTGAAACGCAATAAACATATAAAGAGTAATTATACCAGGTCATTGTTCTTTGTTTTTTTAGCTTGATTTGATCTTCCCATCCACACAAGATAAAGTGAGCCAGTTAAAAGCATAAATATCCCAACATACACAGCCGGTAACCAAGGATCATTAACAAGTTCAATAATACTCATATTCGACCATTTCCCCATTTTTTCGTTATAACCGGTCTGATATATTGTCCATCCGTGCACTTTAAGTGGTTCATTTACCTTGATTGTATAATCTTTATATTTTTTCATGGATTCAAATACTCTGATATCTGAACTGTATTCACGTGCAACAGGAATAGTCATTACAAGTTCTAAATCAGAAGTAAGAACTAATGGTTTCATTAATGAATTGAAACTTCCACAACTAACCCAGCCGCAAATCTCTTTGCTGCTTATTTGATTAACAGCCTTAACATAGGCAGCCGGTGCTGCTCCAATGGCATTAGATGTATCATAACCCAGAGAATCTTTTTTGCTTCCATTAAGATATTTCTCAATAATAATGTTCCAGTTATCCAATATTTTACTGCTTCCTTCAACTACTTCCATAAGTTGTGTCTTTTTATCAATTTTAAGTTTATTATCCTTATTGGAATAAAGTCCGATATTAGGCGGATATTCTTTAATTTTGAAATCAAGCAGTTTAATAGCAAAAGGCAGATTATAAGAATTCCCGTTATGGTCGTAACTCGTAAATATTGCCCGTCCTTCGACAGTTTGCATGTTCAACCTCCATAAATCAGCCGAACCGAGAGATGCTGTAACAATAACAATAAATAAACCAGCATGGTTTAGGAAAAAGGCAAAGTTCTTTATGGTTAAGGGAAACAAACGCCTGACGATAGTAAATCCAAGAATTAGTAACAGAAAAAATGAGCAAAGCAGATATGGCCAACTTGTAGTAACATGTGTTAATCCGATCATTTTTACGAAACCGTCTGAGGCTTCGTTGTTTTGAGGGATAAAACCCATTAGTAATATTAAAAAAGTTAATATACTTATAGCCGAAATTGCAGCCGGCGGACTGGAGAACCATTTAACAATTGATGTTTTGAAAAATTTCTGTACTATAATAATGTAAGAAATAACAATCACTATCAGGATTAGGTTAACAGGCCAAGCGGGAAGTTTTAATAAATTATCACCTGAGAAAAATTCAATTATAAATCCGATTATTAAAATGGATGATGAGATAATAAAACTTTCAAGGTAACCCCAGGGGGATTGCCAGGTTTTTCTTTTCTTATTTTTATTCATGCCATCCATTTAACATGGCTTTAAAGTTACTTCCAATAGATGTTCCAATGGTACAAAAATATATGTGTACAAACATAAAAACCGACACGAAAAATCCTATGATAACATGTAGTAAATCTGTAAGATGAATACCACTAATCCCAAAAACATCATGGATAATAGTTTCAGGGAATATTAAGGCCCATCCTGTTATAAATATCAATGGAAAGAAAACATACATAACCAATATATATGAAAACTTTTGCAAAGGATTGAATTTTCTTTTTTCCGAAATCGGAAATGGTGTTTTTTGGCCTTTGAAAATTCCAACTGAATAATACTTGGATTGTGTAATCAGCCTATTTTTAAAACCCTTTAATTGAACCTTATAGAATTTAATATTATTTGTTGTAATATTTATAATTATAAAAAACACATAACTAACCGTAAGCGTAATACCAAATATATTATGCAGAGTAACAGCCAAATCAAACCTCATGAACGGATATTCGGGATTTGAATATTGCATGCTAATACCCGTAATAATTAGTAATAAGCATAATACCGCATTTAACCAATGCCAGATTCTTATTGAAAGAGGATATAAAAATATTTTCACTCCCATCACTTTACTTTTTAATAATTCTTAAAATTGCATGAGTACAAATTCCCAAAATTACAAAACCAAATATTGCAATACTGGCCCAATTAAGATAAATATTTCTGTTAGCTCCAATTACATAGGCTTCTTTAAGAATTGCCGCATTGATAAAACCCGCAGCGTTTCTATTTTCTTTCCTTCTAAATTTATATAATGAAGCCATCAATAAAGAATTGGTCGAATGGCATTCAACACAATTCTGAACGGCTTGATCTTTTGGTAGTATTTTGTGTGCAACTAAAATACTATCGTTTATTTCGGTGTGACACTCTATGCAACGCACACTACGAAAATGGATTGATTGATTTGGCAGCCAGTCGTGTGCGTCTAAAATGTTTGGGTTTTCACTGTCGGTAAGTATTTGAAATTCCTCTATATTGTTATGACAATTTAAACAGATATTGTTTGAATATTCAACAACATCAATAATAGACTCTTTAGTTCTTGCACTGATTTCGTAAGTATGAGGATCATGGCACATCCAGCAAGTAAAATTGTCACCATGTTTGCTTGAGTGAATACTATTAATAAAATTTTCCTCAATCTGTTCGAAATTGAACTCTGCTGAGTTTTCATCGCCTCCATGGCAATCGAGACAAGAATATATTGGCTCCATCCTTAAACTTCCCGAATGGGGAAAATCTTCGTATTCGTATGAATGACAATCAATACAAGCAAAAGTTTTATGATTTGATTTATAAAACTTTGTTGAATCAATCACAAAATGAGGATTCATTCTTTCGCGTACATCTTTTTCTACCCAATCATTGTAATAGTAATAAAAGTGGCCGCCGTGGCATTTTAAACATTCCTGATTTGCAAGAACATTTTTTTTAGGTGCCTCATCTTTATATTGACATAACGATTGCAAACTATATAATAACAGAAAGCAGATCGAAGAAAGGATCAAGCCTTTTTTTAAAAATGGTTTCATTTTTCCTAATTGGGTATTAAGTTAATTTTTTAACAAACCGACATAAATTTTTTCATATAAATATACACAAACATATGAAAAAATTTATACGGAGGTTCCCTTTGACCTATTTATTTAAAGTTTTTTTTCAGAGGAAATATAAGCATAAAAAATTTTGTTTTAAGCCCCTTAACAAAATAATCCATTTAGTAAACAACTGAAAAAATTCTTTGGAGATTATAAGTCCGGTCAAAAAACTCATTTCACAAAAAGCGATTATTTCTTAAAGGTCCTAAGAAAATTAATTATTGCCCAACGGTCTTCATCATCAGGTATTTTCTTTTCATAATTGGGCATTTCATCACGCCCAATGAATGATTTATAAAACAGAACACCATCCGATTGGTTCTGAAATTCCTCTGATGAAAAATTACCCGAAAAAGTTTCAAGATTCTTTGCCATGGGCCCATCACCAAGTCCACGATTACCATGACAAGATTTACAATGTTTGGCATAAAGCATTTTACCTACCTTGTTTAAGCTGGCGTCATCCTTATAAGTGTTTTCCATTTTTTTATACTTTTCTGGAACTTCCCATGGAGTCGGCTTTTTCTGTTCCTGTGGAACCATCCATGAGATTAGGAATAATCCTGTTATCACAACTGTTGTTATGAGTAATAAACTTTTTTTCTTCATATTATATATATTATTTTTGTTAAAAGCTCCATAAACGGGTGATAGTAAACCCGAACATTAAATTACTAAATCCTTTTGTCCAATCGTTACGGTTAAACATATATATTTCCTGAGCAAGGATTCCATCCGCAGTAGTTATATATATTTGAAAGGCATGCGTGCTTGTTGAAATTTCCAATCCAATCGCAAAATTGGGTTTTGAGGGATTGATAAACTCATGGTGTTCTGAAATCTTTTTGATTTTCAGGGGAACATCATACTGAAAGATCAAAGAAGATTGAGGAGAAAACCTGGCTCGGCCATTAATACCAATTCCAATTTTATCATGGTCAGATATTGAGTCAACGAGATTATAATGTGTAAAACTGCTTGTTAGTTGGATGGAAAGCCAATCTGTGAATTTTCTGCCAACAATTAACTGCCCGAAATAAGATAAACGGTTTGAGAATTTATAATTTACCCCCCATATCCCTTCATTTTCTTTCTCCCTTCCGTCTATGGCCATATTACCATAAAGTGTAACAGCAACAGGAATAGTGTTTTTTCGTGTTTGCTGCACGATATTCCATTTTACCTGAAAATCACTTTGCATTTTTCTACCCGTAAGCCCATACCCTATCATTAGATTGTCAAGAATGCTGTAATTAAATCCAATGCGAATATTAGCTCCCGGGCTATAGATTCCCCAGATATCTTTTATGCCATTATCCATTTTCCCGAACCTGTGTTGTATAAGCATTTCAAGGGTTTTAGCTGTCGGAATTTCACAGGTTTGATTATCAATCAAGATGCCACTATTAAAAGGCAATCTTACAGCTTTGTCTTTCTTTATTTCTTCCTCCTGTGTATAGGCTAAATTAAAAGCAAATATTATTGAGATTATGACGATTAGAAACTTTTTCATCTTTATAATGTTTTGGTTATTATTTCTTGTAATTAATTATCATTAGCTCCCTGTTGGATCCACACAAGAACAACAGCTGACTGGTCTGGTGTGTATGTATTAGGATGACTTCCTCCCGGAACAGGTTTGGTATAAATTATACTAAGCTCAGGATTATCAATATCAACCAGGTTATTATTCATTATACTCTGGTAGGCATTAGCGACTGTTAAATCAGGATTGATAGTTCCGCTATGGCAAACTAAACAACCTTGTTCTCCAAAAATAGGGACTACTTCAGTTTTAAAACTTATAGTGTCGGTAGGATCAGGAGGAATAGGTTTAGGAGGCTCGATGAAATCATATTCACAGGCATTCAGTACAAATATACCAAATATTAGTATAATTAAGTATTTTATCCTTTGCATTATCTATGGTTTTTAAAATTAATTTATAAGCATTCTTTAAGAGACCTTCATTAGAAAGCCTCTTTATAGAATTATAAGTATGATTTTTTTAGTTTGTTAATGCTGCAATAGTGTTTTCAAGCAGTTTCTTAGAATAAGTCGGATTATGAACACCACCACTCCTGTCTTCTCTTACAAACTGGTAATTAATTACAGCACCTGCCTGATCAGCTGTCAGGATGATAGGATCGGAAGAAGAAGTAATCACTAAATCATCTTCACCCAATATGCTCATATCCATTAGTATCTGTTTAAGGTCAGCTAATAATGCATTAGTTTCAGTTTGTCTATATTCAACAATAGCTTCAACACCATCTTCATGACAAGCAACGCATCCTGCATCATTTAATTCCATTGAACCATGATAGTCATAGCCTACACCAAATGTATGACCACCAGCCTGGGCTCCATAAGCAGTTGCCATATGACAGGTTACACATCCGTTTTCAACCGTGGTGGAATGCAGTGAATTTGCATAGCCGGAACCTACTTCATAGCCACCTGATCCAACAAACATATTGGCAACAGGACCATGGTGCATACCAAACCTTGAGCTGGTTACAGTGTACATATCTGGGCTTCCAACAACAGGAGATGGTGATACAACACGACCCTGATGACAATTTGCACAAACGTTTGATTTGCCCATATCGTACATAGCTTTAGTATCATTTACATACCATAACTCAACAGGATTCTGATATGTAAAATCCCAATCTGCCGTGGTGTAGGTATCATGTATTTTGTGACAAGTGTAACAGTTTATCGGGTTTGGATTGTTGATAGCTTCTGCAGTTACTTGCTCACCGCTAGCCATTCTTTCAAGAAAACCCTGGCTGGTGTGACATGTAGCACATGAAGTACTATTCCTTTCATAATTTCCACCCAAAGCATGTGTTGAATGTTCCCATTGGTTAACCATGGCAAACAATGTTTGGTTGTTATCATGGCATTCAGCACATCCTGCCGTACCATCCTGACCATTAATACCATTTTCTCCATTGGTGCCTGCAATTCCCTGTGGGCCTTCTTTTGTGCATCCTGAAATAACAAGAATAGCCGATGCAACCAGTAAAGTAAAAATTGATAAATAAGTAAATTTTTTCATAATTAAGCTTTTTAAGTTAAAAATAAGTATATGTATATTTTGTTTATTTTCATACTTTATAAATCAGTTCGCATAAGACTCCTATAGGATAATAAAAGAAATCAATTGAAAACAATATAACTTTCTATTAAAACAGGTTAAATTTAAATACTTTTTTAGCTACCTGAATAAAAACTGATATATATCATACCGAAGCTTCGCTGCAAACAAAAAATATAATTGAAAAGGAATTGAAAAAAAGTAGTAGATTTGGAATAATTTTTTTTATGAGCATGAAAGGAAAATCGAATAAAAAAGAAAAAAAATAAGACATATAAAATCCTAAATATTCATTAAATTAATAATCAAAGAAAAATGAAACAAAATTTTCGAAACATATTACCTTTATTTATTGGATTATCCATAGCAGTTTTATTGTATTTTTTGATTGGTTGGTGGGGATTTTGGGTGATTTTCCCATGGATAGGTTTTTCAATTTCAACAGGTATGTTTGTCAGATCCAATCTTAAAGGAAAGAAAAAATTGATAGGTAGAAAAATCTCTATTCTAATGATAATGCCTTGTTTAATGATTTTCATCCCCATAGTAAATAATGAGAATTTTCAATTGGAAGGAGTTATATTAATTGTATTGGTTGGACTTTTCAGTAAAGGATTTATTCATTATGCAATTGCAAAAATATTTGGTCCATTAATTTGGGGCCGAGGTTTTTGTGGCTGGGCATGCTGGACAGCGGCAGTATTGGATTGGCTGCCGATTCATGGCAAGAAGAAAAAAATTGATCCCCAATTAAAACATATTAGGTTTATAACTCTGCTAATTTCAATAATAATTCCGGTTTACCTTGTGTTTGTAATGAATTATGATGTTTGGGGAAACTATATTAGCAAAAATGAAATGATCTGGATGTTTGCGGGCAATTTAGTATATTATGCTTTAGGAATTCCTCTTGCATTTATTATGCGCGATAAACGAGCTTTCTGCAAAATTTTGTGCCCCGTTTCGTTAGTTATGATACCATCCAGTAAATTGAGTTTAATAAAAATTAAACCTACCGGAAATGAATGTATTGAATGTGGAAATTGTAACAGAGCATGCCCTATGGATATAAATGTAATGGAATATGTAAAAAATCAAAAAAGTATAAATCATTCCGAATGCATTCTTTGTACCGATTGTCAGGTTGTTTGTCCAACTAAGGCGATTTGATTAGTTGAATAATTACACACCAGCCATAATAAAAGCGAAAACACAACAAAAAAAAATGAATTTACGATTAAAATTATTCATTTAACATTGTTTTATTTTACAGTCAGTCTTATCAATATGTGTTGAATAAAAAAAATAAAAAAAACTTTTTATTATTGAAATAAATAATAATATCTTTGCAAACCTTTTTGAGGGAAAAAGTTCATTAAAAAAATGAGGGCGATTAGCCCAGTTGGTTCAGAGCATCCCGACTAAAAAGTCGGGAGGGTCAAAAAAATCAAAAGTTCTTTAAAATATTGAGGGCGATTAGCTCAGTTGGTTTAGAGCACCTGCCTTACAAGCAGGGGGTCACTGGTTCGAATCCAGTATCGCCCACGCAAAGGGAAAGTTATTAACTTTCCCTTTTTTTATTATGACATATTACTTTTATATATTATTCTCTCATCAGACTGATAAATATTACATTGGTCATACGAACAATTTATCCGATAGATTACGCAAACATAATACTAACCATAAAGGGTTTACCGGAAAAGCAAACGATTGGCAAATTGTCTTTTTGGAAAAATTTAATTCAAAATCAGAAGCTTTTGTAAGAGAAAGACAAGTAAAGAAATGGAAGAATCGTCAACGTATTGAGAAATTAATTTCTAATGATTCAGAGCATCCCGACTATTAAGTCGGGAGGGTCACTGGTTCGAATCCAGTATCGCCCACAAAAAACTAAGGATGTTCATTTTAAGGACATCCTTTTTTTATGAAATATTTCTTCTACATATTATTTTCTAAAAAGCTGGATAAGTATTATTTTGGATATTCACAAAATCCAGTAGAAAGGCTAAAAAAACACAATACTAATCATAAAGGTTTTACAGGAAAAACAGGAAACGTATTTCCGTTTTTATCCACTTCTTTTAAAAACTTTGTTCCATTGGCAATGTATAAGTACAAATTAATTTTACTGTTGTTTAAGTTTATCTTTTATAATAAATAATGATTACTTATGTGTAGTTTTTAGAGTTTGTCAGTAGTTTTTATGAAAAAGCAGACAGCGTTATGATGAGAGTTGAAAAAATTAATAAATCAAGGAAAGAAAAAACTTTCGCAAATTTATGTTTCCATGTTTTTGGTTATTACATGGGTGCTTTTAAAGGGATAATAAATAAAACTAAATAGGTGAACAGTTTTACAAATTTATGATTATGGAAGTAGCAAATAATAAAATAAACATACCTATTGATTTTAATCAGGTAGTTGAAATTATCAAACAATTACCTTACAACGAAATACTTAAATTAAGTGAAGTTTTAAGAATGGAAGCTGAACACAAAAAGAAAAACGATGAAATTTTAACGTATTTTGCGAGCGAAAAAGTATTAGCAAAAGACTCTGTTACATGAAGAAGACAAAGCATGGAAAGATTTATAAAAGGAGATATCGTTATTTTACCATTCCCATACTCCGATTTATCAAACTCAAAAAAAAAGACCGGCTTTGGTATTAGCAGATTTGCAGGACGATGATATAATTCTTTGCCAAATAACCAGCCAATTTGTTAAAGATTACTATGCTATTACTTTAAATAATTCGGACTTTGCAAATGGTTCATTAAACAAAACAAGCAATATAAGGCCAAACAGGCTGTTCACTTCTGATAAAAATATTATTATCAGGAAAACTGGAACTATTAAACAATATGTCTTTAAACAAGTTGTGGAAAAACTTTTTGAAATTATTAAATATTAAAAAACTAAGTAATTTCACACTCCTGATATTAAAATCAGGATAAACTCCATGCTAATAGTGATTCTCTTGCAAAATCTCCAAATTATCTCTATCTTTTATTAACATTATTTGTATGTTTCCAAGATGGTCTATTAAAAAATGCGGTATTAGAATCCTCTACCTTTTGTTGAAAATTTTTATGAACTTACTGACTTTAAATTAATAAGTATTTAGTTCATTAAAAAGATTTTAATAAATCACTGCTAAGATAATTTTTTTCTATGCAACTTGAAATATATTGTGCTTGTCTTTGAAATTGAAATGTGTTAAAAAGAAAAAACTATTTTTGCAAAAAAAAATCAATGAAATGAAAAAAATAAATATTTTATTATTGGCTTTATTAACAAGCTTTTCGATCTATTCTTTTGCTCAAAAACAATCTTCTTCATCATCAAATCATAATGAAAAAACTCCTTCGTGGGTTGATATGATGAGTGATCGTTCAGTTAATTTTTATGACGTACAAAAAGAATTTAATGAATATTTCAAAAACAAACCCAATGGCAAAGGAACAGGTTGGAAACAGTTCAAACGATGGGAATGGTTCATGGAGCCTCGTGTTTATCCGAGCGGTGACCGATTTGATCAAGTAATGCTTTGGGAAGAAGTCGAAAAATACAAGGAAGAGCATTCTTTGAAATCCACAAGCGTGCCAAGTGATTGGCAGGAATTGGGCCCTCGAACCTCTGCTAATGTTACAGGGCACTGGAATCCCGGAATTGGAAGGATCAATGTGATTATGAGAGATCCTTTTGATACTGATATTATATATATCGGAACACCTTCAGGGGGTTTATGGAAAACTACAGACGAAGGCCAAACATGGAATGTTCTAACTGATAATCTTCCGGTTATTGGAGTTTCGGCAGTTGCCATTGATTATACAAATACAGATATTGTTTACATAGGAACAGGTGATAAAGATGCAGGTGATAATTACAGTATCGGAGTGTTAAAATCCTTTGATGGAGGACAAACATGGGAAGAAACAGGTTTATGCTGGACAATTGGTAATTCAAGAACAATTGCAAAATTAATCATTCATCCCGAAGACCCTAACATTTTATTAGCAGCCACAAGCAATGGAGTTTACAAAACCATTGACGGTGGAGATATTTGGCTTAAAGTTCATTCGGGAGGCATAGACGACATTGATTTCAAGCCCGGTGAACCTGATATTGTTTATTGCATTACTCGAAGTTTTTTTAAATCAACAGACGGTGGTGATTCTTTTACTCAAATTTCGGGAGTTCCCGGTTCAAGCAGGTCACAAATAGCAGTTACTGAAGCCAATCCTGAATATGTTTATTTTTTCTCATCTGCAAGTGGTTTATTTCTTTCAACAGATAGTGGAGAAAGTTTTACCAAGCAATCGGACACACCTACTTCAACCGGCCAGGCATGGTATGATCTTGCTTGTGCGGCCTCGCATGTAAATCCCGAAGAAATTCATATTGGTGCTATAAATACTTTTCGATCAGAGAATGGAGGAAAGGATTGGACTCGGACAACTGATTGGACATGGGGTAATCCTTATGGATATACTCATTGCGACATACATGAAATAGTTTTTTTCGGTGGTGATCTTTTTGTTGGCAGCGATGGTTTAATTTCAAAGTCAAGCGATCATGGCGATAATTGGACAAATCTGACCGAAGGTATCGGAATGAGGCAATTTTATCGTATTGCTTGCTCTAAAACTAATCCGAATAAATATATGGGAGGTTCTCAGGATAACGGAACCAGCGTTTACACGGATGATCATTGGCATGAATGGCTCGGTGCTGACGGTATGGAGTGTGTAATTGATTGGACTGATGACAATATTGTTTACGGAACATCTCAAAACGGAAATTTCTATAAGTCAAACACAGGGGGAAACAACGGAGGAATCAATATTACTCAACCCGGTGGAGGTGCATGGGTTACGCCTTTTGTAATGGATCCCTTCGATCATAATACACTTTATGTTGGCTCATCAAACGTTAGGAAAACAACTGATGGAATGCAATCATGGGAAACAATTTCAAACCTTGGAGGAGGAAATATTAATAATTTATCAATAGCCGAATCAGATGGCAATTATCTTTATGCCTCAAAATCATCCAATATTTGGGGTACAAAAAATGGAGGTGATTCGTGGCAAAATATCACTACGGGACTTGCCGACCTTAGCATTTCATATATTGCTGTAAATCCTAAAAACCCTGAAAAGATTGCCGTAAGTTTATCCGGTTTCGATGAAGGAAATAAAGTTTTTGTATCTGAAAATGCCGGTGATACTTGGACAAATATTTCGGGAAGCCTGCCAAATATTCCTGCAAATTGTGTTATTTATAATTGCGATCCCGATGAAGGGTTGTTTGTTGGGATGGATGTTGGGATTTATTTCAAAGATAACACATTAGATGATTGGGAACCGTTTATGACAAACCTTCCAAATGTTATTGTAAACGAATTGGAAATCCATTATGAAACCGGAAGAATCAGAGCCGGAACTTATGGCCGCGGTTTATGGGAATCAGATTTAATGATACCTCCGATAGCTGATTTTGAAGCTGATAATACTATCATTCCAATTCAAAACAATGTTGACTTTTCTGATTTATCTTATGGCCCACCTCAGGAATATTATTGGACTTTCGAAGGTGGACAGCCAGAAACTTCAACAGATGAAAATCCTACGGTTGTGTATAATGACGAAGGAATTTACGATGTTTCTTTGTTGGTTACAAACGAACTTGGCTCAAAT
This sequence comes from Bacteroidales bacterium, assembly GCA_016342645.1. Lineage (GTDB taxonomy): Bacteria > Bacteroidota > Bacteroidia > Bacteroidales > JAEINX01 > JAEINX01. The sequence goes on from JAEINX010000047.1 coordinate 26,497, forward strand.
ACAATAATTAAAGAAGACTATATTACCGTTAGTACAACTTTATTGCCTGCAACCGAATTTTCTGCTTCCGATTCAGTTCTTTGCGAGCCGGGAATTATTGATTTCTTCGATAAAACTACCAATTTTCCGATAAGTTGGGAATGGTCATTCAGCCCCGATGATATAAGTTTTGTAGATGGAACGAATGCGTATTCTCAAAACCCATCAGTTTCATTTGAAAGTTATAATGCTTATTCGGTTACCTTAACCACAACAAATATTAATGGCGAACACAGCCTAACAAAATCTGAATACATTTATATTGGAGGTGCATATCTTCCGTTTGATGAGGCTTTTGATTTTGATTCCTTCGATGAAAGCTCGTGGATTATTGAAAATCCTGATAATAGCATAACATGGGAAATTGCAACTGTAGGCGGAAATTCTCCCGGAAATAAAGCTGCAATGCTAAATTTTAGAGATTATTATGCAATTGGAAAAAGAGACAGAATGATTTCAACCCCTTTGAACTTAACTGATTATTCATCTGCTCATTTGAGTTTTCAACATGCTTATGCAAAATACTATGAAGAAGCCTCCGACTCATTAATAATTTATATTTCTGCTGATTGTGGTGAAACATGGGAAAGAATTTTTGCCGATGCCGATGACGGCTCAGGAAATTTTGCAACTCATCCGCTAACTACAAGCGACTTTGTTCCTACAACAGAAGACGATTGGTGTGGAAGTGGTTACGGCAGCGAATGCAATAGTATTGATATTTCAAACTGGATTGGAAATACAGGTGTTAGAATTGCTTTCGAAAGTTATAGCTTTTTTGGTAATCCCCTTTTTATAGATAATGTTGCTATTTCAGACTTAACTGCGATATCAGAAATTATTCAAGAAGATGAAAACCTGAGAATATTCCCAAATCCGGCAGAAGGAGTTTTTAATTTAGAAATTAATGATATTGAAGTTCCATGCGAAATCTCTGTGATGAATATCAATGGCCAAACAGTTTTTACAGATGTTCTTGAAAACATCGAAGAATCAAGTATTTATAAACTTGATTTGTCAAAACAAACAGCAGGTATTTATATTTTTAAATTGTCTAATTCATTATTTATTAAAACTAAGAAGATTATCATAAAATAGATAAATGATATACAAGTAATTAAAACCTTGGAAGTTAAAAAAACATCCAAGGTTTTAATTATTATTGATTTTTTTACCAAACACTTTAATCTTCACAAATTCTGATAATTAGACTGATGAATCTAATTGACCCACTAAATGTAAAATCAGAGCCATTATCATTTAATAAAAGTCAGCCGCTTTGTTTGAGTGAATTTTCCTGCAGAAAGCTTGTAGAAGTAAATACCATTTTGGACTGCTCTATTATTATCATTCGTTCCATCCCAATTAAATGAATAACTATCAGGGCTTAATTCGATATTTACTATGGTTTTTACTAATTTACCCATCAAATCGAAAATTTCGAGTCGAACAGGGCTGTTCTCGAAAACATCAAAAGAAATACTTGTTGTGGAAGAAAATGGATTTGGAAAACTAATAAGGTTTAAGTTTGAGTTGCGAGTTAAATAATATTCACTAATTCCAACCAAACCGTTAGTATAAAGTTGTTTTTCGCAGTTTACCCATCCTTTAGCTTCAAACACCTGAACGAGTTTTTCTATAATCATTCCATTGGCATCGTAAGTTTTATAGTGTATTTCGTGATTAGTCCAAACACCACTTTCCCATTTTTCAACAAAATCTTCAATTTCTTGCCAATTTGCATTATAAGTAAAAGTGTTATGTAAAAAGTTTTCCCATGCAGTCGCCCCAAAAGGCCAGGCTTTTGTTAATCTTTCAGTTGCATGTCCCTCGCCATCATAAGTCCAGAAGGTATTTATATCATTTACCCAAGCTCCTTCTTCCCACATTTGCTTAAGGTCTTCCATTAAAAGGTCATCAACATAAGTATAATAATGAATATCAAAATTCTCCCATATTTCGCCAATGTAATCCCAATCCAATTCCAATTCTTCTATTAAATTTCCATTTCCGTCATAAGTAAATAGCCATTTATCGCTATCTATCCACTGCTCCTCTAACCATACTTGCATAAGCTGCTCAATAAGAAATTCATTAACATCGTAAGTAAATATATATTTACCCGTTAAAACCCATAGTTCATTAGCAGGGTTCCATATATACAATAACGACTCTATTGGCTTTCCACTTGAGTTATTAGTATATGTTATCTTTATATAATCAACCCATATACCTTCAGTCCAACTTTGCATACAAAACTCAAACATATAACCATTTTCATCATAAGTATATACATGTTTACTGTCGTTCACCCAGTTTTCGTCTTCCCAATTCATGTATAGAACCTCAAGAACTACATAGCCGTTTTTTTCAGTAAATGTTTTGAGTATTTTATCTCCGCTATTAATAAGTGGATTTTCTTTATTAATAACATTTTTAACAATTTCTTCCCATTTTTCAGGAAGCTTTTCAGTCAGATTTGCCATAACATTTGTTGCGATTGCAGCAAGAAACAGCACGATTAAAATTTTTGTAAAACTTTTCATTTTTGTTCCTTTTTAAAATTTGTTAATAATAAATTGCGTTCAAACTTACATAAAAATTTTAAATTATACACAGACATATAAAAATCAAAGGCCACTGCTTTACGTTAGTATTATA
>JAEINX010000048.1 GCA_016342645.1 Bacteroidales bacterium
TTGGAAGTATGAAAGCATTTTTAATGATGAAGGCAACCGCATTCAAACATTAATGTTTTCATGGAATTCTGAAACCGATGAATTTGAAAATATGCGAAAAACTATTTATGAATACAACCCTTTTGGAGACTATACTTTAATGCTTGATTCGGATTGGTCGGAAGAACAAGGGGCGTATGTTGACAGCCGAAAGTGGGTTCGTGAATTCAGCGAAACTGGAATGGTTTTATTATGGCAATATTCAATCTGGTCGGATAATGAAGAAGAGAGGATACCATCATGGAAACATGAATATCAGTATGATGAAAATGACTATGAAACTTCTAATGCTAAATGGTTATGGGATAATGATAATCAAATTTGGTATGGTAATTTTATGAATGAGCACACTTATGATTCTGAAGGAAATATAATTTCTTATTTTAATTATTGGTGGTCTTCTGAAATGAATGACTGGGAAGGAAGTACGGGATATTATAAATATTTTGACAATGAAGGTTTCTTAAACTACGTTGTTAATTAAGACTGGGATTCTGAAATATTTGATTGGCATTTGAATACAAAAGATTTTTATCATTATAGAATAATTAGTGGTATTAATGAATTTGATTCTAAACAATTGTTGGTTTATCCAAATCCCGCTTCAGATTTTTTAAATATCGATTATGGTATTGAAAATGAATTCAATGTTGAGATTGCTTCATTAAACGGCTGTTCAGTTATATCCCAAAGGAATTTTACCTCAAGTAATGTAATTGATGTAAGCAAATTAAGTAGTGGAATATATATTCTAAGTATTATTGATGGAAATACAAAAATTAATAAAATAGTAATCATTAAATAGAGTTTAACATGAAACGAAGAGATTTTTTATTTAGTAGTGCTGCTGCTGCCGGAGCACTTACTTTGCCCTTAGCATGGGGTTGCGAAAAAGATAAAGAATGTAGCACACCTGACTCACAACCTCATTTTAATTACCTTGAGGTTTCGGGAAGCCATTATGAAATAGGTAAACAAATCGGTGCGAGATTTAGTAAGCAAATCTCCGGCTCGTTTTTAGCAATTTCCGATATGTTAAATGCTGTTAGCGAGATTGTACAATCAGCTCCTGATGTATTTTATGAGCCCTTTCTCGAAGCTGCACAAAATCATTTCCCTGATTATGTTAGTGAACTGCAAGGAATTGCTGATGGTTCGGGGATACCTTTTTCTAGTATTTTTAAAAATAATATATTCATGGAGGTAATATATCTATATTATGAATTATCAGGAAAGAAAGCTTATTCATTCCCACCGGATTTTGGGTGTAGTTCAACTGCATATTCTAAAAATGGAAAAACATTTCTTACACATAACGAAGATTTATTTACAAGTTTCTTAAGTTATATGTATCTACTGAAAATTAAGGTTAAAGGTAAACCCGAAATTCTTACACTTAGTTATCCCGGATTATTACCCGGCATTCCTCCGGGAATGAACGAAGCAGGAATAGTACAATGTGGTAATGATATTTGCGGGCTTCATATTGAACAATCTGTACCTATGGTATTTCATTTTCGATCGGTATTAGATGCAACTTCTATGAATGATGCAATTGAAAGGGCAAAATATTCTCCTCGGGCAAGAACAATGACCCATAATATTGGTTCATTTGATGAAAATAAAATCGTATCTGTTGAAGCTGCACCAACAAAAAACCAATCACACAATATTGATGGTTTTTTTGTGCATACTAATCATTTTATTTTACCTGAAATGCTGGATATTGATATTGACCCGGGTGGTTTACCTTCGTCCGAATCAAGGTTTAATAAACTAACAGAGCTATCGGGGGCTTATACCGATAAACCAAATTCAGTAAACGGTGATTTGATAACCAGCTTCTTGTCGAATCATGATGCTGAAATGCCACCTTGTGTACATGATCACAATGGCGCAAGCACCTTGTCGCATTCGCTTTTCGATTTTCAGAATAAAACATGGAAATTGTTCTATTCCAATCCTTGTTTGGGGAATTATAGAAATTATTATATTTAATCTGAAAAATATTTTAAATAAACGTATCAGAGGGAACCTCTATATAATTTTTTTCATATTTTTGTGTAAATATATATAAAACATTTTATGTTGTTTTGATTTTAAATTATTAGTAAATAAAAATTAATAGATATGAAAACTTTTAAAATTATCTCACTTTTTTCAATCTCTTTATTTTTTCTAACAATCATATCTTGTAAAAAAGACCAGGAAGTAATAACCAATATTATTCCTGCTACTGATATTACGGAAAAATTACAAGAATTGGTTAATCAGGAATATGATTCATATTTGGAAAAATATCCAGAATTTCCCGGTGGATTAGCAGTTCATGTAATTTCACCAAAAGGTTCAGGATATGCTCAAAAAGGTGTTGATGATTCTTTTACCGACAGGTATCACTTTAGAGCACAAAGTTTGACAAAATCAATTACAGCGGCAGGTATAATGTTGCTTCATCAAAATGGTTTATTAAACATAACAGATTATATTACTGATACTGTTCCCGGAAAAGATTTTACCTATCTCCCATCTACTTCTGATTACAATATTCCTTACAAAGATCAAATATGTATAAGAGATTTGTTATCACACAGAGCAGGAGTATTCGATATTATAAATGATCCTGCTGAAGGAGGTTATTATATTGAAACAATATTAGATTCAATGCCTGATTATACTTTCACAATTGACGAAATTGTTGGAGTAAATGCAGAGAATCAACTATCATATTTTTCTCCCGGAACTGACTTTCATTACTCAAATATAGGCTATATGATGCTTGCAAAAATTATTGAAAGAATTAGCGGCAAATCCTATAAAAGTTTTATGCATGACGAATTTGTTGTTCCTCTTGGAATGACCGACACCAGTTTTCCCGATTCAGGAAGCGACCAAACAATACCTTCACCATTTGTTAGTTCTATGGGCTGGGCTGGTGATTATATATTAGATTTAACAGAAAGTAATATGTCATTGGATATTGGTGAGGGTAATATGATTTCTTCAACACGTGATATTGCCAATTTTTACAGCAAACTTATAAAAGGTGAAGCAGGCGTAAATAATACAAATATTAATATGAAAATGCTTGACTGTTATTCAGTTTCAAATAATAATACAATTGAATACGGGCTTGGCTTATTTCATTATTTAAATCTTGGTTATGGCCATGGAGGCGATGGTTTAGGTTTTTCTATCAGATGTTATACCGATCCTGATAAAGATTTTACAATTGTTCTTTTTACAAATTGTTGGAATTATATGGGAGGATTGGAAAATCAAGAATATTTTATGGAGCAGCAGCTAAAGCTTATCGAATTTTTATATGATACAAAACAAGCTGTTTTAGATTTTTAATTAAAAAGAACTTAACTGATTTTTTTATTATTTAGTCCAATAATTTATCCATTTCTGAACTGTGTCGGTTTAAAAATAATTATATCTTTGCAGCCAAAAATTAATACTAAAACTTTAAATAAAAACAAAATATTATGTACGGGAAAATGAAAAATCATCTTCAAAAAGAAATAGCAGGCATAAAAGAAGCCGGTTTGTATAAAGAAGAAAGAATTATTGTTTCTCCTCAAAAAGCTGACATTAAAATCAGTACGGGAGAAGATGTGTTAAATTTTTGTGCAAATAATTACCTCGGACTATCGAATCATCCACGATTAGTTGAGGCAGCAATTGAGGGCATTAAAACACATGGTTACGGAATGTCGTCTGTACGATTTATTTGTGGTACCCAAGACCTCCACAAAACTCTTGAAAAAAAGATTGCCGAATTCTTTGGAACAGAAGATACAATTTTATATGCTGCTTGCTTCGATGCAAACGGTGGTGTTTTTGAACCTCTGTTTACCGCAGAAGATGCAATTATCTCCGACTCATTAAACCATGCATCAATCATTGACGGTGTTCGTTTATGTAAAGCTCAACGATATCGCTATAAAAATGCTGATATGGAAGACCTTGAAGAACAATTGAAAAAAGCACAAGACCAAAGGTTTAGGATTATTGTTACAGACGGTGCTTTTTCAATGGACGGTAATGTAGCTCCTATGGACAAAATCAACAAGCTTGCTAAAAAATATGATGCATTGATTATGGTTGACGAATGTCATTCTGCAGGTGTTGTTGGAAGAACCGGCCGTGGTGTAACTGAATTATTCGACATCAGAGGTGAAGTTGATATTATTACCGGAACTCTCGGTAAAGCATTTGGCGGAGCAATCGGCGGTTTCACAACCGGAAAAAAAGAAATAATAGAAATGCTTCGTCAACGTTCACGCCCATATTTATTCTCAAATTCAATTCCTCCTATGGTCGCAAATGCAGGAATTGCAATGTTTGATATGATGGCCGAAACTACCGAATTGCAAGATAAATTGCACTCGAATACTAAATATTTTGTTGAGAAAATGAAAGCTGCCGGATTTGATATTAAACCTACAAAATCCGCAATTTGTGCCGTGATGCTTTATGACGCAAAATTGTCTCAGCTTATGGCCTCAAAATTATTAGCCGAAGGAATTTATGTTATAGGATTTTATTATCCTGTAGTTCCAAAAGGCGAAGCCCGTATCAGAGTTCAACTTTCAGCCGGACACGAAAGAGAACATCTTGATAAATGTATTAAGGCATTCACTAAAGTTGGAAAAGAATTGGGTGTAATTGAATAATAAAAAATCAACATTTTAAAAGCCTGATGGTCTCCAATAACTGTCAGGCTTTTTTATTTATAAATTGTAATTTTGCAATATGGAAAATAAATTAAAAATTCATAATACTCTTTCACGGAAAAAAGAATTATTTGAGCCGATAAATTCTCCTTACATTGGAATGTATGTTTGTGGCCCAACTGTTTATGGCGATGCCCACCTCGGCCATGCGCGTCCCGCAATAACCTTCGATTTGATTTTTCGTTATCTGACACACCTCGGATATAAAGTTCGTTATGTTCGAAATATTACGGATGTTGGTCATCTTGAAGCCGATGCCGATGAAGGTGAAGATAAAATTGCAAAAAAAGCAAGGTTAGAAAACCTTGAACCTATGGAAGTTGTTCAATATTTTTCCGATCGCTATCATAAAAACATGGATCAACTGAATGTGAAAAACCCAAGTATTGAACCGCGTGCTTCCGGCCATATAATCGAACAAATTGAAATGGTTAAAAAAATTCTGGAAGCAGGTTATGCTTACGAATCAAACGGATCGGTTTATTTTGACGTGAAAAAGTATAACAAAAAAAATAATTACGGGATTCTTTCAGGACGCAAAATCGAGGATATGATAGCAAATACCCGTGAGCTTGAAGGGCAAAGCGAGAAGAAAAACCCTTATGATTTTGCCCTTTGGAAAAAAGCTCAACCTGAGCACATCATGCGATGGCCCTCACCCTGGAGCGATGGCTTCCCGGGCTGGCACATGGAATGTTCGGCTATGAGCACAAAATATCTTGGTGAACATTTCGATATTCATGGCGGTGGATTAGATTTGCTTTTCCCTCACCACGAGTCGGAAATTGCTCAATCAGTTGCTGCAAATAAAATGCAGCCCGTAAAATATTGGCTCCACAACAATATGATTACCCTAAATGGCCAAAAAATGGGAAAATCTCTTGGTAATGCAGTCTCACTTGATGAGTTTTTTACAGGAAAAAATGATTTACTCGAACAAGCTTACAGCCCGATTACGATTAGGTTTTTTATTCTACAAGCTCATTATCGAAGCACAATTGATTTTTCGAATGAAGCATTACAAAGTGCCGAAAAAGGATTGAAGAAATTATTTACGGCAATAAAAAGTCTTGATAAATTAATTGCTTCCGAAAAATCGACAAGCAACATTAAAGCTTTACGCGAGAAATGTTATGATGCAATGAACGACGATTTTAATAGTCCAATTTTAATTGCAAATTTATTTGAAGGAGTTAGAATTATTAATTCCATAAAAGATAAAAAAGAAACGATTTCAGCGGAAGACCTTGAAATTCTAAAAAAATTATTTAATGATTTTGTTTTTGACATTTTAGGATTGAAAACTGAAGAAACTACCGGAAAACAAAATGAATTAGTTGATGGATTACTTAGTACAATTCTTTCGATCAGACAAGAAGCAAAATCGAATAAAGATTATGCAACAGCCGATATTATCAGGAATGAGCTTGGTAAATTAAATATTCAAATAAAGGATACAAAAGAGGGGGCTTCGTGGGAAATTGGGGATTGATAGCTCTAATACGTACAAATAAAAACTACCTTCGTGTCGCTTGCGTTGTTCCGTTAGATGTACTATTGACAAAGATATTGAAAAATTATACCAATTTTATATCGTATTTATTAAAATAAGCATCATCAGTCATTATTGTAAGATTTTCTTCCATTGCTTGTGCAATTAACATTCTGTCAAAGGGATATCTATGATTAAAAAAAAGTTCCTTGACTTGTTGGATATGCTCAATTTTCAAACCTAAAACAATAATCTCTTCAGGGATAAGACTATCAATGGGCTGTGTTATTTCAAGTTTTCCAATACTTGTTTTAATAGCAATTTCCCAAAGACTTATAAGGCTAAAAAATATTCGATTTTCTGGATTTTCAATGATTTTGCTCTTCTCTTTTTTAAGTTTTGGGTTATCTGATAAATGCCAAAGTAATATGTGAGTATCAAGCAAAATATCCATTTACATATAATCTTTAAAATCATTAACAGGGGCTGTGAAATCATCAGCTATGTAAGTAATAATGTTTTTTGCAGAGCCACGCTTCAAAGAAACTTTTTCCTTTGTTAGGGACTCTTTTTCGGTTTGAAAAAAACATTTATATACTAAATCAAGTTTTGTAAGAAATTCTTTATCCTGTAACAATTCCAATTTTTTTTGAATTTCTATAATATTTTGCTTAAGCTTAACATATTCTGTTTCAGAAATTGTAACTGTCTTCATTTTATCATTTTAATTTCGTCCTACAAAGATACAAATTTAACTCATAATATTGATAATACAAAAATTGAAAATCTTAACCAATCATAAAAATCTAACGAAGCGAAGCAAGCGATACGATTTAGCCCGTATGGGTCCGTATGGATAATCAGTGTACTATACAGTCTTTATCAAATAATAATTCTTCTTCCCTTTTTGAGCAAGTATATATTTTTCGTTTAAAAGGTCTTTTTCCGTCACAACAAAAGTGTCCTTTACTTTTTCTTTATTGATCGAAACACCATTATCTTTTAACATACGTCTTGCCTCACCTTTGGTGGCAAAAATATTTGTTTTTTCGGTAAGCATTTCAATAATACCGATTCCGGTTTTTATTTCATTAATTGAAATTTCGACTTGGGGAACACCTTCAAAAACCGACAAAAGCATATCCTCCGACAAATTCCTTAAGGTTTCGGTGGTTCCTTTTCCAAATAAAATTGTAGAAGCCTCGACTGCTGCATTATAATCTTCTTCGGAATGCACTTTGATGGTAATATCTTTTGCAAGAGCCTTTTGAATAATCCTTAAATGAGGTGCTTCATAATGTTGTTTTTCCAATTCCTCAATTTCTTCCCTTGAAATAAGAGTAAATATTTTAATATATTTAACTGCATCCTCATCCGAACAATTAATCCAAAACTGAAAAAATTTATATGGAGATGATTTTTTCGGGTCAAGCCAAATATTTCCGGATTCCGTTTTTCCGAATTTTTTTCCATCTGATTTTGTAATTAAGGGGCATGTAAGAGCATAAGCCTCTCCCCCAGTCATTCTTCTGATTAATTCGGTTCCGGTGGTAATATTTCCCCATTGATCGCTACCACCCATTTGCAGCTTACAATTAAAATTTTTATTTAAAAACAAAAAATCGTAGCCCTGAACCAATTGATAAGAAAATTCAGTAAAAGAAATTCCTGTTTCTAAGCGTTTTTTAACCGAATCTTTTGCCATCATATAATTCACTGTCAGATGTTTTCCGACCTCTCGCAAAAAACCGAGAAAACTAAAATCTTTCATCCAGTCGTAATTATTTACAAGCAAAGCTGAGTTTTCCCCACAATCAAAATCAAGAAGTTTTTGCATTTGTTTTTTCATACCTTCCTGATTTTGGCGAAGTGTTTTTTCGTCAAGCAAACTTCTTTCTTCTGATTTCCCAGACGGATCGCCAACCATTCCGGTTGCTCCGCCAATTAAAGCAATGGGTTTGTGTCCTGCAACCTGAAAATGCTTGAGTATCATAATAGAAACCAAATGGCCTATATGAAGTGAATCGGCTGTGGGATCAAAACCAACATAAGCCGTAGTCATTTCTTTTTCAAGTTGTTCATCTGTCCCGGGCATAATGTCGTGAATCATGCCACGCCATTTCAATTCTTCAATAAATTTCATTTTTCTAAAATTTTTGCAAATATATATACATTATTCTTGATTTTTGATTTTAATTTTAGGGACTAAGCCACGACTAATCATCGGTGCTTAGTCCTTAAAAGCATTTTGTAAAAAAATTGTAATATTGTTCCATGATTCTAATTACAGGAAGTACAGGTTTAGTAGGGACACATATTTTATTTGATCTTGTACATTCGGGAAAAACGGTTAGAGCCTTGATTAGGAAAAATGGCAATATTGAAAAAATAAAGAAAGTTTTTTCTTATTATTCTGAGGATGTTGACGAGCTATTTAAAAAAATCGAATTTGTTGAAGGTGATTTATTAGATGTTTATTCTCTCGAAGAAGCAATGCAAGGTGTTAAACAAGTATATAATTGTGCAGGATTTGTTTCTTTTTATAAAAAAGATAAGGATAAACTTATGCAAGTTAATGTTAAGGGCACTGCAAATTTGGTAAACGCTGCTCTTGAATCTAAAGTAAAAAAAATATGCCATGTAAGCTCGGTAGCTGCCTTAGGCAGAGCAGAAAACAATGGTTCTATTGACGAAAACACCAAATGGCAAACATCAAAATATAATTCATTTTATGCAATTAGTAAGTATGGTGGTGAAATGGAAATTTGGCGGGGAGTTAATGAAGGCCTTGAGGCTATTATTGTTAATCCTACCATAATTCTTGGCTCGGGGCATTGGGATAGTGCCAGTTCAAAGTTGTTTAAAACAGTTTGGAATAGATTGCTTTTTTATACATCAGGAATAAATGGATTTGTTGATGTTAGAGATGTTTCAAAAACCATGATCTTATTAATGGAAAGTGATATAAAAAATGAGTTGTTTTTGATAAATTCCGAAAATGTTTCATATAAATGGCTTTTCGATCAGGTTGCCGAAAATCTTGGAAAACCAAAACCTTCAATTAAAGCAAATCAATTTATAAGCGAAATTGCATGGAGAATATTAAAAGCCGGCGATTTTCTTTTTAATATCGAACCTGTTATTACAAAAGAAACTGCAAGAACTGCAAATAACAAATATTTTTATTCAAATAAAAAAATTATCGAAGCATTTGACTATAAGTTTATTAATATCGAACAATCAATCAAAGATATTACGAAATTATTTTCAAATGACTTTTCCCGATCCTGAATTAAAGTTGTCATTTCGTAGTCATTAGATGATCATTAGGTTGTCATTTAATAGTTATTCATTTCTCAAATTTTCATTGTTGTTAATAAAGATTAAAACAAAAAAGAATAGCTTTTTAAAAAAAAAGTTGTATTTTTTGTAACCATTAGAAACAAATACAGTTTGTGTAAATGAAAATAAAGAAAAAGAAAAAATTGGAAACAATAACCGACAACGAACTAATGCAAGAAATTCAGGCCGGTGATGTTGAAAAACTCGGCTTGTTGTTTGAAAGATATAAAAGAATGCTCTTTGGTTTTTTTTATAGGGTGATTGGCAATAAAGAAGTTAGTGAAGACCTTGTGCAAAATGTTTTCATCCGGATTTTAAGATTTAAAAACCAATTTCGTGGTGAAGGAAAATTCACAACATGGATGTACAGAATAGCCAGAAACGAAATTGCCGATTATTTTAAAAAGGAGAAAAAATTCGGTTATAAAGAAGATATAAGCGATTTATCCGAAAAAATTGATGGAGACCCACTTGCCGAACAAAAAAGTTTGAAAGAAGATCAATTACAACTTTTAAATTATGCACTGCAAAAACTTAGTGTCGAAAATAGGGAATTAATAATTATGAACAGGTATCAAGGCTTGAAATATAAAGAAATCGGTGAAATGTTGGATGTGTCGGAGGGGGCTGTGAAAGTCAGAACTTTCAGGGCAATGAACGAACTAAAAAAGAATTATTCAAAACTTGAAGCAAAAACATTATGAAAGAAAATAAAATAAAAGAATTAATAGCCGAATACCTTAAGGGTGATTTGGAAAAATCAAAAAGACTTGATTTAGAAAACAATCTTAATGAAATAGGTTTCGATTTAGAAGGTTTGAACGATTTGGAGAAAATTTATCAACAAATAGGAGAAATTCCAATTCCCGAAACCTCTAAACAAATGGATGAAAAGTTTTACTCAATGCTTGAAAACGAAAAGAAAATCAATGAAGTAAATGCTATTCAGCTAAGAAGTTTACAGGAGAATGAAACACCTAAAATAAATCGCGGATTTTCGATTTGGCAAATTGCAGCAGGTTTTACATTGTTGGTTTTTGGAGTTGCAATCGGTTTAATGATTAATTCGGGCAATGGAAATAATTCGGAAGTTGCATTATTAAAAAATGAAATTCTGGAAATGAAACAAATGGTAATGTTAAATAAATTGAATGAGCCATCGGCAAGCCAAAGAGTTTTGGCTGTAAGTTACATAAACGAATTTACAGAACCCGATCCCAAAATAATTGAAGCACTCGTTAAGACAATGAATAATGACGAAAATTCAAGTGTCAGGCTGGCAGCATTATCAGCATTATCAAAATATTCTGATAATGAAAATGTACGTGATTCTTTAATCGAATCACTTAAAAATCAAACGGATCCTTTGCTTCAAATTAGCCTAATAAATTTAATGATGGAAATTCAGGATAGGCGAGCAATTGACCCTATTAAAAATATTTATAATGGCGAAAACACTCTTGAAGCCGTTAAACAGCAAGCTAAAAAAGGATTAGAAGTGATAATTTAACACACCCTTCAGAATATATATATAAATGAAATTAATAAAACATATTTACAAACACATAAAAATAATAAAAAATGAAATCAATCAAAGCACTTAGTAAAATATCATTAGTAATTATTGTAAGCACATTATTTACTTTTGGATTATCGGCACAGGAATTTAGTTTCCCTCTTAACAATGCAAAAAAATTAGTTATTGATAAAATGCAGAGCGACATTACTATTAAAGGGCATAACAGTACCGAATTAATAATTACAACCGATGATCACGACAGCTATGAAAAACCCAAAAAAGCCGAAGGCCTAAGGTCTTTGTATAATACAAAAGAAGATAACACAGGCATTGGCTTGGCAATTATCGAAGTTGATGGAATAATAAAAATTGAACCTGCAACAAGGAGTTCAGAGGACAGCGAATACACAATTTTTATTCCCAAGAATTTAACCTTAAAAATAGATTATTCAAGCCCTTTTGCCGAAGATGTTATTGTAAAAGATTTGACGGGAGAAGTAGAAATTAAAACCTTAAACGGAGATATTGACCTGATAAATATTACAGGGCCAACTGCTATTTCATCAATTAACGGAGATATTAATTGCATTTTTAGTGAGGTGAACCAAGAAGCACCTATCTCTATTTCCAGTGTTAACGGTGAATTGGACATTACGATTCCGGTAAATACTAAAGCAAATTTTGTGTTATCAACATTTTCGGGCGACATTTTCACAGACATTGATTTGGAATTTGATAAGAAATCAAAAGAAGGCTTATCAATTATCGGTGGAAATAAAATTAAAGGCAAATTCAATGGCGGAGGTGTTGAAATATTGCTCAATACTATTAATGATAATATTTATTTACGTAAAGCCAAATAATTATTATAAAGTGAAGTTAGAAACTGGAAATTAGGGAGAAGCCCCAATTTCCAGTTTCTAATTTTCAATTTTCTTTAAAGACAAACATCTAAACTAAAACCTGTTAAATAAATCATAATAAAATGAAAAAGATAATATTGCTAATAATAGTACTAATGAGTTTTACTTCAATTAAGGCACAGCGCATAGTTGAAAAAACAATAAAAATTGAAAAAGATCAGGACGTTGAATTAGATTTTCAATTTGCCGATGATATTATTATTAAAACCTGGGAAAAAAATGAAATCTTTGTTAAGGTTTCTGTAAACATTAATGATAATATTGATAATGATGATTTTACTATAAATATTTTTAATAAAAAATCTGAAATTGAAATTAAGTCGGAAATTAAAAACCTTGGTAATAAAGACGAAAATACAATTACTCTGCGAAAAGACAAGGAAACCGGTGAATATCATTATAAAGGAAATTGTACACAAATGGATTTATATTTTGAAGTATATCTTCCACAAGGAAAAAACCTTGAAGTAAAAACAATTAGCGGAAACATTGAAGTTACCGACTTAGAAAGTGAAATGAATTTGGAAACAATTAGCGGCGATGTTGACTTGACTTTAAATCCAAATATTCAGGCTGATATTGAAATGAGTACGATTTCAGGAGAAATTTATTCCAATATGGATTTGGATTTTGGTAATCAAGAATCACTTCGCCGAATTGGAGGTATCGAAATTTCTTCTCAACTAAACGGCGGAGGTATTTATATTGATCTTGAAACAATTAGCGGAGATATTTTGTTACGGAAAAAGTAATAATTATTTTTCAATATTAATTTTATTTTTAATTTATAATGCAAAAAAGCAAAAACTTTTTTGCATTTTTTTATTTCTTGTAACTTTCTATATACTATTCGATTATTAAATCAATAACAATTTTTAAAAACAAAATTAAATATAAGTGTAATATTTTTTATAAATTAGCTAAAAAAAATTAAACACTTTTTCTTGTGCAAACAATAAACCAATGAAAATATAACAAAACGATTTTAAAAACATTTAAATTTAAAGCTTATGAAAAAATTATTACTCTTTTCTTTTATTTTCCTAATTGGATACGGAGCTTATTCACAAAATCGAGGGCTAACAATAAAAGAAGGACAAAAAATTATGAAAACTGCAATTTATCAAGCTCCAAACGATATTGTAGTTAATTCAGGGCTAAGCCAAAAATTAAACACCGATGCCACTATTCTTGACCCGATTGAAGAAAACATCGGCAGTACCTTCTATGATTTACAATCAAACGCTTTATTACAAAATAGAATATTTCGTTATGAAGACGGGGCAATCGGGGCAGTATTTACACGAGGCTTGGAATCACCCCCAAGTTTTCCCGATAGAGGAACAGGATATAACTTCTATGATGGTACCACCTGGGTAGCCGCACCTCAAGCACCTCTTGAGAGCGCTAGAGCCGGATGGCCAAGTTACGCTCCTCTTGGTGAAAATGGCGAAATCGTTGTCAGCCATGATTTTGGAGCCTTTGAACTTTTTGTGTTAACACGTGAAGAAAAAGGCACAGGTGATTGGACTGAAACAATGTACACAGGTGGATCAGGGCCTGATAAGTTAGCATGGCCAAGAGCTCAGACAAGCGGACCTGATAGAAACAATATTCATTTACTTGCTTGTACTTTTGATGAATATCTCGGACAATCAGTTGCTATGGTTTATTCACGCTCAACAGATGCAGGCCAAAGCTGGGACATTGAAAATGTTGTACTTGACGGAACAGGTGAAGATGATTATAACGAAATAAATGCCGATCAGTATATTTGGGCTGAGCCCCAAAACGGATACATAGCTTTTCTTTGTGCAGGATTATGGCATGATATGTTTATGATGAAATCGGATGACAATGGTGAAACATGGGAAAAAACTGTAATCTGGGAGCATCCTTACCCATTTTTTGATTGGACTACAACAATAACCGATACATTTTTTTGTGTTGATAATTCAGCAAGTATTGCAATTGATGCAAATGGCAAGGCACATGTGGTGTTTGGTATTTCCCGTGTTGCTCATTTTGATGTTGGAGAAACTTATAATTACTGGCCATATTATGATGGAATAGGCTATTGGAATGAAGATATGGATGAATTTTCTAATGATATACACGCCTTAGCTCCTCCTGATGCCGGTTATCCAAACTCAGAAATGGAAGTCGATTATAATTATATTGGTTGGACACAGGATGTTGATGGTGATGGTGTTATTACTTTTGCTCCGGATATTATGTCATACCGCGAACTTGGAGTTTCCACCATGCCGACAATTTGCATTGATGATGCCGGCTATATCTTTGTTCTTTTTGCCTCAACAACCGAAACTTTCGTTTATATGGATTATAATTATAAACATATTTGGGCGAGAGCCGGCCATATTAATGGTGAGTGGGCTGATTTTCACGATCTGACTGCTAGTATTTTTCATTTGGTTGACGAATGCATCTATCCGCAATTAGCAAGTAGTTCAGATGATAACATATATTATTTGTATCAATTGGATCAAATACCGGGTTTAGCTTTAGATGATGACCATGAATATGTTGATAATATCGAAGTATATGGGACAATAGAAAAAATTGAACTTATACAATATACTCCTTTTGATACTCAAACTATTGATATTGCACCGGGTTTTCAATTTGTATCAAGTAAAATATCACCGGAGAATCCCGATATGGTAGTAGTTGCTGAAGAAATTATTAATGACGATCTTCAATATATAAGGAATTCAACAGGTGCAATGTTACGAAAAATCGGCCCCAATTGGGTGAATGGAATCGGTGATTGGGTTGGGACTGAAGGTTACCTCATAAAAACCAGCGCAATAGGTGAATTTACTTTGACTGGAGCATTGATTGATCCTACTAGCCCGATACAGCTTTTTGCAGGCTTTCAATTTGTTAGCTATCTTCCCGGAGAAGCAATGGATGCTTCTGAAGCATTTGCCACTATAGTTGGTGATGATCTTTTATATGTTAGAAATTCAACAGGAGCAATGTTAAGAAAAATTGGCCCTAATTGGGTTAACGGAATAGGAAATTGCGTACCGACTGAAGGTTATCTGATTAAAATGGCTGCTGATGCCGAATTGATTTATCCAGCCGATGGTGTACCTGCAAGTGTAAGCTCAATTGAAAAAAGTGAAAGCCATTTTAGTTTTGAAGGAGGAAATCCGGCAGAACCGATTTGGGCAATTTATATAGGTGGAGCAGAAGTATGGGGAGTTGATTTCGAAGCAGGAGATGAAATTGCAATTTTCGATGGAGATTTATTGGTTGGTGTTTTTACTTTGACACAGGTTTGTACCCCTGATAATCAAATGGAAAATGTTCTCAATGCTTTCTCAGCATTATTCTCAGGGCCTGGATACACCGTCGGAAATGAGTTTACTTTTTTATCCTGGGATCAAAGCGAAGACATAGAATTCTCATTAGGATATACTTTCAGTAATCCATATGGCGATGCCTATGTAGGAGATGTATTTCCTGATGGTGAACCTTATAGTTTAGTAACACTTCACGGATATGTCGGAGTTGATGAAAACACATTTGATGTTTCCATTTACCCAAATCCTGCAACCAATACTTTAAACATTAATTCCGATTCTAATATTTCTAATATTAAAGTATTGAATTATATCGGGCAAACAATTGATAACTTCAATGTTTCAGGCAATGAAGTTACTATCAATACCTCATCTTATGATGCAGGAATTTTCTTCATTCGAATTGAAAATGAAAAAGGAATTTCAACTCAAAAAATTGTGATTGAATAGATTCGTTATGTAAATAATTTTCCTCAAATTTAATGAGAGAAAAGACCGAAGGCCGAAGACTGAAGATGTAAATTAGATGTTACTTCGGTCTTCTGATTTTAAAGGATCAAATTGGGAATCAGCGATGGTATCTCACAGGAGGATAATATAATCATCTATTTAATACAGCGGCAGAAAAGCATCCGATAATGTGTTCAAAAAGAATTTATTTTGTTCTTGCTTTTCAAACTGTTTTTGTGTACTTTTATCGAAAAAAAATAATTAATGCTTTTTTCTCGTAAACAAAGAACATTAATGAATCCTTAATTAATTAAATTCAAGGCTTATGAAAAATTTATTTCTTTTCTCGCTAATTTTCCTAATGGGAGTTGGAGCTTTTTCCCAGAAAGAAGGAATTACTTTAAAAGAGGCACGAAAAATTATGAAAACTGCAATTTATCAAGCTCCAAACGAAATTGTAGTTAATCCCCCCAAAATGCATAGTTTAAATTCTGATCCTACTTTACTTGATCCGGAAGAAACCGCTATTGGTTATTCATATTACGATTTGCAAACAAACGCATTATTACAAAACAGGATTTATCGTTGGGAGGATGGATGCATTGGTGTTGTTTGGAATCTTGGAATTGAAGAGCCGCCATATTTTCCTGATAGGGGAACAGGGTATAATTTCTTTAATGGGACTGCTTGGGGGCAATCACCTGCAGCCCGTCTTGAAAGTGACAAAACAGCTTTTCCGAGTTACGCTCCTCTCGGGCCAAATGGTGAAATTGTTGTAAGCCACGGCTTCGACAACGGGAACTCTGTTTTATTTATTTTAACACGCGAAGAAAAGGGAATAGGCGACTGGAATGAAATAATTTATACAGGTACTCCGGGGCCTGGCTCAATTGCCATTCCAAGTGTTCAAACAAGCGGGCCGGATAGAAATATAATTCATATTCTTGCAAATTCATATGTACCATACTTTGGACAGAATTCTGCTTTATTGTATTCACGTTCAATGGATGCAGGACAAACCTGGGGTATTCAAAATGTTGTTCTTGAGGGTACAGGTTCAGCCTATTATAATGAAATTGGTCTGGGCGAATATGTTTGGTCTGACCAAAGAAATGGAAGTATCGCATTTTTATGTGCTAGTATGTGGCATGACATGTTTATGATGAAATCAGAAGATAATGGTAATACATGGGAAAAAACCGTAATTTGGGAACATCCCTACCCGTTTTATAATTGGAACACCGTAACCGATACTTTTTTCTGTGTTGATAATTCAGCAAGTATTGCACTTGATACAAACGGTAAAGCTCATGTTGTTTTTGGCATTACCAGGGTCGGACACTTTGAAGCAGGAACAACATATAGCTATTGGCCATATTGTGATGGTATTGGATATTGGAATGAAGATATGGATGTCTTTTCAAACAATATTCACGCATTATCACCACCTGATTGGGGCTATCCAAACACAGAAATGGCAGAAGATTATAATTATATCGGATGGTCTCAGGATGTTGATGGTGATGGCCTTATTACTTTTAATGATGATATTTTTTCATACCGTCAACTTGGAGTTTCTACAATGCCAACAATTTCGGTTGATGCCGACGGTTATATTATTGTTCTTTATTCTTCAACTACCGAAACCTATGTTTATATGGATTATAATTATAAACATATTTGGGGAAGAGTAGGCCATAATGGTGAATGGTTATATTTTCACGATCTTACCTCAAGTGTTTTCCATTTAGTTGATGAATGTATTTATCCGCAATTAACAAGTAATTCGGATGAAAGTATTCATTATTTCTATCAACTTGATGAGATACCGGGTTTAGCTTTTCTTGAAAATCATGAATATAGTGATAATACTGAAGTTTATGGAACAATAGAAAAATCAGAATTTATTCCACCTATCCAGATTCAAAATATTTATGTTGAACCCGGAAACCAATTTGTGTCAAGTAAAATTTCTCCCGGAAATTCAGACATGGCAGAAGTAGCCGCAAATATTATTAATGACGATCTCCAATACATAAGAAATTCAACCGGAGCAATGTTAAGAAAAATAGGCCCAGACTGGATTAATGGAATCGGTGATTGGGTTGATACTGAAGGATACTTGATTAAAACGTCTGCGAGCGGTGAATTTATGCTTATCGGTTCATTGATTGATCCTTCAACTCCGATACAACTTATGGTAGGTTTTCAGTTTGTTAGTTACCTTCCCGAAATTGAAATGGATGCTATGGATGCTTTTGCTTCAATCATTGATGATGAACTCGAATTTGTCATGGATTCTGATCACAATATGGTTCGGAGGATAGGACCAAACTGGGTAAATGGTATTGGTGACTGTATCCCAACCGAAGGTTATTTGATTAAAATGGCAGCCGATGCCGAATTGATTTATCCTGCCGATGGTGAACCTGCAAGTTTAACAACAATTGAAAAAAGCGAAAGCCATTTCAGTTTTGAAGGAGGAAATCCGGCTGAGCAGATTTGGGCTATTTATATACGTAATGCAGAAATGAATATTGATGGAAATGATCTTGAAGCAGGCGATGAAATTGCAATCTTTGATGAAGACTTACTAGTTGGTGTTTTCGTTTTAACTCAGGTTTGTACTCCTGAGAATCAAATGGAAAATGTTCTTAATGCTTTTTCAGAATTATTCTCCGGACCGGGATATACTGTCGGAAATCCTTTCTTTTTTAGAGCATGGGATCAAAGCGAAGACTTGGAACTACCCTTTGAAGGTACTTTTAGTAATCCTTATGGCGATGCTTATGCAGGTGATGTGTTTCCTAGTGGTGATCCTTATAGTATAGCATCATTTGACATCTACTGGGGAATTGATGACAATGAGATTAACGTTTCAATTTATCCAAATCCTGCAACCAACACTTTAAATATTAATTCTGATTCTGAAGTTTCAAATATTAAAGTATTGAATTATCTCGGACAAACTATTGATAATATAAAAGTTAATGGAATAGAATTAACTGTCAATACATCAACTTATAATTCAGGAATATACTTTATTCAAATTGAAACCGAAAAAGGAATTTCAACTCAAAAGATTGTAATTGAGTAAAAAACAATAATAAGGATACTATCTTACAGATGGGTAGTATCCTTTATTCATCCAGGCCTTTCAGCAAAACTTCTACTGCTTTTTCCAATTGCTGGTCACGTCCTTTGATTACAATATCATAATCCTGCCTAACTTTATGATCGGGTTCGAGTTGATTGTTTTCAAGATAATTTCCATTTCCGTCTTTTGCACCAACTTGTGGGATACCGAAATATAAAGACCTATCTTGAAGAGTTTCCCACCAAACTGCTGTCATTGTTCCGGGAACAGGCATTCCGACAAGTTCGCCTATCTCAAGAGTTTTATAAGCATATGGGAAACCATGAGCATCAGAATAATTACTTTCGCTGATAAGCACTATCGAAGGCTTGATCCATTTATTAATAGGTTCGTGGCCGTAATGAACTCCTCGCGGATAAAAATCGGCATACTTTTTTCCGGCAAGCATAGTTGCCAGATCATCGTGCAACCAACCCCCACCGTTAAAACGTGTATCGACTATCAAAGCTTCTTTATCCCAGTTTCTGCCCAAAACTTCAGAATAAAATTCACGAAAGCTTGAACTACTCATGCTTCTTACATGAACATAACCTATTCTACCATTTGATAATCTTTCGGTTTCAGCACGGCGATTTTTCACCCATCGCTTGTATAATAACTGACTTTCTTCTCCCGCCGAAATAGGTTTTATTATTTCTTCCCATCGTTTCTTTGATCGCGGGTCATAAATCGACAACAAAGTGTTTTTACCGACTTTATGATTAAGTAATTGATAATAATTTATATCGGGAGAAATCTCAACACCGTCAATTTTTTCAATAATATCACCGGTTTTAATTTTTGAATCAGCTTGCAATAAAGGACTCTTATCAATAATTTCAACAATTTTTATGCCTGTGCCTTCATAAGATTCATCAAAAAATGCACCGAGTTTTGCCGTTTCGTCGCCATTTTTTGCTGAAGCTCTATAACCCGAGCCTGTATGAGAAGCATTCATTTCGCCAAGCATTTCGCTAAGCATTTCTGCAAAGTCATAATTATTATTTATATAGGGTAAAAACTTTTTATATTCTTTTTTGTAAAAATCCCAGTTAACATTATGAAGATCTGGATTATAGAATTTTTTTTGCATTTGTCGCCAGGCGTGTTCAAACATATATTCCCGCTCAAGGCTTTTATCGAGGTTAAATTCAGCTTTATAGCTTACAGTTTCTTTTTCGGGTTTCCCTTCAATCTTTATTTTCATTATTTGCTTATTAGAAAACAAATACAAATTTTCTCCCTTTTTATCCATTTGTAAAGCTCCGGCACCGCCTTTCAATTTAACAAGCAATTTGGTTTCTTTATCTTTAAGTTTATTAACCCACAAATCGTAACCGTCTTCAAATTTGCTTAAATAATATAATTTTTCACCGTCTGGACTGAGAATTGCATCTGAAAGCGATGATGAATTGATTGTAAGTTTCTCTTTTCTATCTTCGATATTAACTAAATCAATTTCTATTTCTTTAACGACCTCAACTTTTTCATCCTTTTCCTCACCTTTATTTTTCTTATTTTTTTCCTTTTCCTTCTTATCTTTTATTAACTTATATTCTTCTTTGGTCAATTTAAAATTATCATAAGCTTCCTGGTTTAAAAACATAGCCCAAACATCATCTTGCGAACCCCAGCTTCCGTGGCTTCGCATCCCATTACGGTCGGAATACCAAATCATTACATTTCCCCTCATCATCCATTGCGGATGATTATCACTATAACCGCTTTTTGTTAAATTGACCGGTTCGCTTCCTCCCTTTGCATCGACTAAAGCCACATCATTTAAAAATAATGAATTTGGAGAATATTCAACAACAAACCATTTTCCGTCTGGCGACCATTCGTACCATTGATCACCGTCTGAATAAGAATAGTTATATTTCCCATCCAAAATTGTTCTTGTTTTTTTTGAATCAAGATTGATAACTTTCAGTGTTTCTCTTTCTTCCAAATATGCAACTTCCTTTCCATCCGGTGAAAAACGAGGTTGAAAGGTCTCCTCTTCAATTTCAAGTATCGGATATTCTTTTAAAATAGTAGCAAGTGAAAACAAATCTTCGTTTTCGCGGGTAATTTTTGTTTGATAAATATTCCAACTTCCGTTTCTTTCCGAAGCATATAAAATCGATTTCCCATCGGGGCTAAAACTTACCGACCTTTCTTGTTCCGGAGTGTCGGTGATTCTTTTGGTTGTTGCAAAATCTACCGAAGTAACGAAGACTTCGCCCCTAACAATAAAAACAATTTCCTTTCCATTTGGTGAAAGCTCCATTTCGGTAGCTCCCGATGTTAGGGTTAAAAATTCTTTTTGATTTTCTTTGTCATCGCTTAAAATTTCAATAGGAACTTTATGCGGAGTTTCGTCGGGTTTTAAAGTATAAATTTCACCATCGTAACAAAAACAAAGAATTCCATCGTCAGATATACTTAAAAACCTAACCGGATGATTTTCATAAGCTGTAATTGCAGTAATATTTTTAGGATTATTGACAGGGAATTTGAAAATGTTAAAAGAAGCGTTTTGTTCACTAAGATAATATATCTCAGATTCATCGGGACTAAAAACCGGATTGCGGTCTTCGCCATCAAAATCCGTTAGTTTGGTATGTTTTCCTGTTTCGGCATCATAAATCCAAACATCTCTCGCAACCGATGATGTATGATGTTTCCGCCATTTATTTTCATAACCTTTCTGATCGTGATAAATTATTCGTTTTTGATCTTTATCGTAGCGAGACATTTTTGCCGGTGTCGATAAAATTTGTTTGACTTTTCCTCCTTCAACAGGCACGCTGTACAATTCAGATAAAACCCCCGAAGGAAATTGAACATTGTCTTTCAAATCTTTTATTGTTGCCGAAAAAACCACATTACTTGCATCCGGTGTGAAACTATTCGGATATTCAACTGCTGAATTAAAAGTCAGTCTTTTGGCTTTACCACCTTTTGCAGGAATGATAAAAACATCGAAATTACCATTTCGGTCCGATGAAAATGAAATGTATTTACCATCGGGCGACCAAACAGGCATAAAATCATAAGCCTTGTGATCAGTTAAATGTTTTGCCTCACCGCCTGTGCTAGGAACGGTGAATAAGTCTCCCTGATAAGAAAATACTATGGTTTTACCATCGGGAGAAATAGATGGATATCTTAGCCATAATGGATTGCTGTCAGCAAAAAGTGTATGGATGCTTAAAAACAAGATAAAAAAAGCAAATAGGTTTTTCATTGTTGAAAGAATTTTAATACTCGAAGTAAAGATTATATATCAGACACAAAATTACTGAATTAATTTTACAACAAGCTATTTTGTTAAAATAAATATTATCATTAAATCTAAATCAAATGAAAAAACTTTCTTAGAGATGAATAATCCAAAACAGCATTAAAAAACTATTCCCACCGGTATCATTACCTTATTTAAATCTTAACATTAGAAACTAACATAGAACAATCATTTGATTGATATTAGTTCATGTTCGTTTCTACTGATAAAAAGAAAATAATAAACACTACAAATCCGGATAAATAGTCCTAACCCAGACGGGCAGCATCAATGTAGGAGTAATCGTCTCTATTTGACAATTAAACCAGATGACAATAGTGCAGTTCTTTTCAATAGAATGCATCATCACGGATGTACATCCAAATATGCTTCCTCCATGCCCGTAAAATTCTTTATATTCCATGATCCCCATTCCGTATTTCGCGAATATGGGCGGATTCCATTCCTGACAGATCATCCTTTTCTGCTGTAGCTCAGGCGAGAGAAAGGTTCCATCCACCAGGGCCCTGACGTAGGGTTTGAGTTCATAGATGGTGGAGACCATACATCCTGCAGCTCCAGCCCAAGAGACGTCAAAATATTCGAGACTAGCGGGAAGTGATGGGTCGTATTCCCCTATATAATATCCATTTGAGTGATATCCGGGAACCTGTGAACCTCCAACCAAATATACTGTATTGATGAGGTTTAATTGATCGATGATTCGTGTCCGGACGTTGTATTCCAGAGAAGATCCGGTTAGCATTTCAATGATCCTGCCACCAAAGACAGTGTTTATGTTGGAATAGGTGAAGTTCGTTCCGGGGTCAAAATCATATGGATAAAGAGCAGATATGGAAATCATCTCTTCTGCTGTCCATGTATGGGTTGGGTCTGTCTGAAGGATGTACCAATACTCATCTGTACCTGTATAACTATGGATTCCGCTACGCATGTTTGTTAGCATCTCGATGGTCACTTCGTCGGCCCTCGGGAACTCAGGGAAGAAAACGGACAATTTATCATCCAGTGTGAGTAGGCCTTCATCCACCAGTTGGAGCAACACCGTGATAACAAACGTTTTTGTGTTGCTTCCTATCCGAAATACCATATCAGGAGATAATGATTTCTTTGTTTCAATATTCGCCACACCTGCAGTATACACAAAATTAACACCTTCATTGGGCGCCCAGACAGCCGCTACTATGCCAGGCACATGGGTGTTGGCTATAACAGAGTCCACCACTGCCTTAAGGTTGTTTTCAATAATGCTTGCCTGTGTGAGCTGAAGATTGATATCTTCATCCGACTTTTTACATGAAGTAATGGATAATATCCCCATCAATGAGGTGAAGATCAAGAAAATGGCAAATTTGTTTTTCATCGTTTTAGATTTTTAATTATTTTATTTAATCAATAATTTCCCTACAATATGTTTTTGATTATTAATTATATATACAAAATAGAGTCCTGTCTTCAGATCACTGATATCAATTTCTTGATCAGTTGTGAAGTTCTCTATACGTTTTAGTGGCCTGCCACTTATATCAACAATCTGAATGCTTATAGGTTTTATTGAGCTGTATTTTAAATGGATAATAGAGCTGGCCGGATTAGGAAAAAGTATAAATCCATGATCATTTGAGATTTCAGGAATATCCAGTAAAACACTTTTCGCATACTCAAGCTCTACATCTTTTCCCTCCTGCCATTGCTCTATAACTCTTTCAACAGTTAATGGAATTTTTATGTCCGGTTGTACTCCTCCTGCAAGCGTAGAGTCAGAATCAAGTTGAATAACCATATCCTCATTTAACGATCGAGCACAAGGAGATGCTATGTTTATGTTATCAGGCATCAGGATGTGATAACCTGTTAAACCGAATGAACCGTTCGTTCCCCAGAATGAGATGACCTGGGCGTTGGGTAAACTCCTAATTATCATGGGAATTCCTTCACCGGTACTCAGACAATTTGGACCTACCATGGCCACCACATCGCCATCAAAATAGGGAGTTTCAGGCTCCGTCATGATCGCAATCATGATGGCATAATTTTCATCACTGGTTCCTGTAAGATATTCATAGAATACAGTGTCACTCATGAAAAAACCTGAGATTGCCGAGCCCAGCAGGTCATGTCCGCCAACATTAAATCTCAGGTCAATGATCAATTTGTCAATGCTCTGTGACTGAAAATAGGTCAATGCTTCTTGAACAGCGAGGTACACTTTGGTTTGCCTTATCTCTTCAATGGTCATGGGATTGCCCTCTGTTAACTCACCCAGAATACGTAAATAACCAATTTGATTGTCAAGTGTTTCATAAAACACCAAAGTGTCTAAATTAATTATGGGTTCAGCAGTAAGGAAATGTGCCTGAATAAACAGTTCAAACCCATCATTCTCTGAGGTTAAGGTTGTGGTTTGCTGAACTCCTGTTTCACGAGAAATATATTCAAGACTGATCACCACACCAACAGAATCCCGTGATAATATTTGGTAACGACTTAGCAGGCGCCCATCTGTCGTAGCATAGTTGTAATAATTGTAAACCTCTATTTCAGGAATATCTTGTATCGGGATTCCGTTCCAGGAGAGTATCTCATCACCGCATCGGATTCCTGCCAGATATGCCGGACCATTTTCAGGTACAATATTGGCAATAATTTTTCCATCTGTTATGGGGATCATATTTAATCCAAAACTTCCGCCAAGCCTGGCATTCTTATACAGGCCATAATTCCCTGATAAATAAACATGACCATCAGGAATAGAATAGACATATTCAAACAGGGCTTCACAATACCTAAAAGTATCTGTTTCATTTTGTGCTATCTGGATTTTAGGTCTTATCAGGGAACTTTTTTGCTCCCAGTCAATCCCTTTCCATTCCGTAAACGGGTATCTTTCCTCCATGATTGCATGAAGTGAATCAAAAGCATTGATCCAGTCCATGTTACTGAGATCGAATGGTTCCAATTCTCTTTGGTTTACGTAAGTATTATTATTAAGTTGTTTCTGTGCCTGCATATTCACAGATAAAAACAGGAATAAACCAATAAACAAATAGTTAATTGTTTTCATAGGAAGTGTATTTTAAGATATTTTTTACTTCAATTAAACCAAGCCTTATAAATCGTTTTAGATAACATATCTGACAAAAATACAAAAACAATTCTATATATCCCCAAAAAATCTTCTTGTGAACGTTAGTATAAATTTCTTTAAATGCTTTCTTGTAATATTTCTATTTAAAAATCCGTAGGCTCAACGGTTTTCTGCTTTTCATCCCACACCGGTAATTTTATTCTTTCATCGGTTTTAAAAATTTCCCGGCTCCATTCTTCGGGATATCCTTTTGTTCGTGGGCGGTTATTTTCATCTCTAACATAGCCATCATTATATTTTGCAAAAATAAAATATGCCAATTCCCCCCATTCATCCATTACATAATCACTTTGAGTTGAAGAATAATTGGTCAAAAAATTTTCCAATTCATTTTTATCAGAGATTGATAAAGCCATTTGTTCAATACTATCTTGCATTTGCAGAAATTTTCCTTCAATATTATTTTGTTTATCTTTTACATCTTCAATTATATAAGAGAATTTAGTGTTTGCATAATTTGCTACCAAATTAAAACGCCACCAAGCCGATTCCCACGAAAACTCTTTCATGCTTCCAGTCTCAAAAGGATCGGGAACATCATTAATTCCCAGATAAAGTGGTGTGTAGCACGTAAAATATGTGTCGTCAACACCGTACCAAACCAAACCTCCGACTTTATTTGGCAGATTGGTTCTTGATTGCGTAATTATCGAAAATCCTGTATTGTAGGTTGAAATAGCTCTTTCCCAAGAAGCTTTCATCTCATCAACATCAAAAACCAAAGGCCTACAGCGGTTTGGATTACCGAAAGGCCCAGCGGCAGGCCCCGTAGTCATGTCAATTTCAGTTCCTTCATAATGATCTCTAACTAAAGCCATAATTTCACCTACACCAAGTTTTTCACAAGGTTTTATCCATAAGGGATATCTTTCGGCTCCTTTAACTGCCCTATGATAATCAGATGAGAGGTTTAACTCAGGATCAATACGCTTGTAAATACTCCAAACTCTGGCCGAACAATATCTTAGATTACCGGGATTTGATGGGTCGTATGCCTCATTAAAACGAAATGCTTCACCTGATTTAGGATCATAAAATCCTTTTTCGATAGCAAAACTTATCACATTCTCCGAATAAACGCAATTTTCAGGATCATCGAGAGGAAACTCACCAATTCTGGCTTTATTGGCATGAGCACAAATATATCCGTCCGGAATTCTGCGGGCAACCCAAACAGGTGCATTTCCATGAGGGCCAGTTCCTATCATTTCTAACAACCAGGCTTCGTTCGGATCGGCAATAGAAAATGATTCTCCGCTACTCGAATATCCGTATTCTTCAACTAAAGAAGTCATTACATCTATGGCTTCACGTGCCGTTTTTGATCTCTGCAATGTAATATTCATTAATCGCCAATAATTTAAAAAAGCTGTTGTGTCAATCAGATCTTCTCTTCCCCCAAAAGTAGTTTCACCCATTGCCACCTGAAATTCATTCATATTATGATAACCCATAACTTTATAAGTATGTGGAACTTGCTTTATTCTCCCAAGAATATTTCCTGAGTAATCTTGAATTTCAACAAGTTCACCTACTTTATGATCGGTAGCAGGTAAAATTCTAAATGTAGGATGAAATTCTCCGTCACAAAGATATGCAATCATTGTTGAGTTGTTGTTTGAAGCACCCTTTGTTACAATAATATTTGTACAAGGAATGGCAGTTTTTATTAGAAATAAAACTATGATGGGAATAATTATTATTTTTTTCATTTTTATAAATTTAATGTCATTATTGGTTAATACTTTTTTCAAAATTATAAACTAATATCAATCATCAAAATTTTATAAAACATTTTTGCATAAAAAAAGGGAATCATTCACGACTCCCTTTTTATATTAAAAATTGTTTTTATTATTTTATTGTAATTTTTTGAGTTTCTATTCCGTTATTTGTTTCAATTCTAATTAAATAAATACCTGTTTCAAAATTACTTGAGTTAATTTGATT
>JAEINX010000049.1 GCA_016342645.1 Bacteroidales bacterium
AATGATTCTGTAGCTCAGCAGGTAGAGCATCTGCCTTTTAAGCAGAGGGTCCCGAGTTCGAGCCTCGGCAGGATCACCCAAAAGCCTGACAAAGTTGAATTTGTCGGGCTTTTTTAATGTAGTTAAGTTTGGTTGAGCATCCCGACATTTAAGTTGGGAGGGTCCCGAGTTCTAGCCTCGGTAGGATCACCGAAAAGCCTGACAAAGTTAAAATTAACGAGTTATATATTATATTATGAGGTAAATAAGATGTGTTAAAATGCTTCCTACTTTTGGTTACTTCCAAATAGAATATCGAAAACTAAACAAGGATTATTGAATGATAAACACAGTGTTTCATTTCGAAATTCGTTATTCCTTGTTCATTATTCATAATTTTTAACATATCCTACTTAACACAAAATAATTTTTTGTTCTCCTTAAATGTTACCTGCTCTTTATATTTTAGATTGGCAGGATGCTTCGAGCCTATAATTATGAAAAATAGTATTTTAGGATAATCCCAACCATATTGAGTTATGTTTTCTTAGCACTTTTTAAAAAACAATATAGTCCTCAAGTAATTTTTGAATATTTAAAAGAAAAACGGTTTAAATATTTAATTAAAAAATATTTATTTGATTATGATTATTTCTTGAATTGAAATCGGAAATAAATAAAAACGCCCTATAACAAAATAATACATTTCATCACTTATTCAACAAAAAAAGATATTTTTGCATAAAGAATTATTAAAAACTAATTTATACTAAGTTAAAGCAGCAAGTCATCATATTAGCATTCTGCAATATTAAATTAAAATCTTCGTTAGGCTATGACTTATTATTTAATAGTGATAATGGTAAAAAATTTTTTTGGATTAATATTTATTGGATTAATATTTATTAATTATACATACGGACAAATTCCTGCAGGGTATTACGACGGGACAGCAGCTTTAACAGGCGAAGCATTAAAAACCAAGCTTAATACGATAATTGATAATCATACTGAGTTATCTTACGATGATGCAAAAGAAGCTTTGAAAATTACAGACGAGGATCCTGAAAACTCAAACAATGTAATATGTTTATATACAGGCTGGTCATACGGAAAAGTCGATTTTGGCAATGGTACGTATCAATGGAACCGTGAACATGTTTGGTCCCAATCGCATGGAAATTTCGGATATGATCCACCGGCAGGTACCGATATTCATCATCTGAGACCCACTGATGCAAGTGTAAACTCAACAAAAGGAAATAAAGATTTTGATAATGGAGGCACCCATTATATTGATAATTCTGGTCCAACAAATTGTTATTACACAACCTATTCATGGGAGCCGAGAGATGAAGTAAAGGGGGATGTTGCCAGAATGATTTTTTATATGGCCGTAAGATATGAAGGATATGGAGGTGATCCTGATCTCGAATTAGTTGATTATGTAAATTCTTCCCCCGATAATGAACCTTTGTACGGAAACCTTACAACTTTATTGCAGTGGCACATTCAAGACCCGGTGGACGATTGGGAAATAAATAGAAATAATTTAATTTACTCGAATTATCAAGGAAATAGAAATCCATTTATCGATCACCCTGAATTTGTTTATGCCGTTTGGGTTGGTTTGTTACCGGAACCATCCAATTATGTTAACAATTTTTCTTCACATAATATTATCCTTCAATGGATCGACGCAGTAAATGGAACTTTACCCGATGCATATTTAATTCTGATGAGCGATATAGGTTTCGACGATATACAAAATCCTGTAGATAATGTGCCTGTTCCTGATGCAAACGATGCACAAAATATTAATTTTGGAGTTCAGCAATGCATATTTAAAAATCTTATTCCCAACACAAATTATTATTTTAAAATAATTCCCTACACTATTAATGGTGAATCAATTAATTATAAAACTGACGGAATTATCACACAAACTATGCAACAAACGAGTAATTAAAAGTCGTTTTTACAAGCTGCTTGCAATTCACAAAGGTTTTTAATGTGCTTAAGGTTGAGGATCAAGGGTTAAATGGTTTGATTGTTATATGGTTAAATATCTATAATATAACAGTCCAGAAGATTCAGGATAACATTTTTTCTAAATAATTTCACTACTTTTGCACTTTTTAGCAATGTTCAAAAATTGAAATTAAAAAGAGTTTTAATAAAATATTTACTTTTTGTTGTTTTAATAACAATTGTTGGGTGTAGTCCTACATCCAACCTTCAGAAAAACACTTTTCTTTTAAACAAAAATAAAGTAAGTGTTAAAAATTCGCCAAAAGCCTATAATAATGATAATATTGAGGGTTTACTACAACAAAGGCCAAATAAAAGATTTTTGGGTTTAGTTCGAATAAAACCCGGCATTTACAATTGGACAAGTAAACGAAAATGGAAATTTTGGCATTGGATACAAAAAACTTTTGGTGAAAAACCAGTCGTTTATAATAAAAATCTTACTCATAACTCAATTAATGATATTAAACTTTATCTCAATAGTACAGGATATTTTAATTCATCGGTAAAAGACTCGGTTAAAATAAAAAAGAAAAAAATAAATGTTTATTATGATATTAATCTTTCCGAACCTTTCCGAACAAATAATATCACTTATAATATAAAAGACAGCATATTAAGAAAATATGTTTTCAACGACATTTCAAATTCATTAATAAAAAAAGGAAATATTTATAATGTTTATACTCTTGATGATGAACGCGAAAGAATCACAAACTATTTAAAAAACAATGGATACTTTAATTTCTCGAAAGAATATATTTTTTTCAAGATCGACAGTTCGCTAAATTCTCATCAATTTAATATAAGCCTTGATATTACCAATCCTACTATTCCATCAAAATCAGATACCGGAAAATTAGTAGAGGAAAACCATAAAAGATATTTTATTAATAATATATTTGTCAATCCTAATTACAAGGGGTTTCATTCAGATACAATAAAGTACGATACGCTTTTGGTCAATGTAACGCAAGGAAAAAATTCAGAAGACAGTTCAGCTTATCATTTTATTTATTATAAGAAATTGAGGATAAAGCCTAGTACCATAACCCAATCATTATTAATTAATCAGGGTGACCCTTTCAATCTTTCAAAAGTTAAAAAAACTTACAAACGCTTGTCGGGCCTACAATTATACAGGCATTCGAACATTTCATTCATTAGGTCAAAATCAAGTTTCGGAACTGATCCTTATAATTCAACTTTAGATTGTAAAATTAAAATGACACGAGCCTATGTTCAATCATTTTCAATTGAAACCGAAGGAACCAATTCGGGTGGTGATCTCGGAATTGGAGGCAATTTTGTTTATCAAAATAAGAATATTTTCAGAGGGGCTGAAACCCTTTACCTTAAATTGAAAGGTTCAGCCGAAGTTCAAAAGCTCACCGGTGAATCGGATCAATTAGATGCATTTTTGTTTTTCAATACTATAGAAACCGGAATTGATTTAAGTCTTCATTTTCCGAAATTTTTATTACCAGTAAATCAGGAGAAATTTCCCAAATTTTATAATCCGAAAACCACTATCAGTACAGGTCTAAATTATCAAAAAAGGCCTAATTATCGTCGCTATATTTGGAACTTTTCATTTGGTTATAACTGGAAGGAATCGGATCATAAAAAGTATATTCTTTTCCCTTTTGATATAAACTTAATAAAAATATTTCCTGATTCGGCCTTTCAAAAAGAGCTTGACGATTTAAAAGACCAAAGGCTTAAACAACAATATACCGACCATTTAATTACAGCAATTAATTACAGTTTTATTTACAATAATCAGGATATAAATAAATTAAAAAACTTTTTCTATTTTCGAGGCAATATTGAAACTGCCGGAAACACCTTAAATTTAATTGATAATTTTGTAAAAGCTCAAAAGAATTTAGACGATAATTATACGCTTTTCAATATTCAATATTCTCAATATGTTCGATCAGATATTGATTTCAGATATTATAATATTATTGATAGAAATAAAACTATAGTTTTTCGTACTTTACTCGGGATTGGAATTCCTTATGGCAATTCTGAGGTGCTTCCTTTTGAAAAAGGTTTTTACGAGGGTGGAGCAAATGGTATGAGAGGATGGGTAATAAGATCATTAGGCCCGGGTTCATATAATGAAACAGGTGAAGATATTGATAAAATTGGCGATATTCAAATTGAAGGAAACATTGAATATCGGTTTCCAATTTATAAACAATTCAAAGGGGCATTATTTACAGATATTGGGAATATTTGGCTTTTAAAAAGTAACACAACTTTTCCGGGAGGACAATTTGAATTCGATAAATTTTTTGGCCAACTTGCTATAGATGGAGGTTTTGGATTTAGATTCGATTTTGATTTCTTTATTTTCAGAATTGACGGAGCTCTTAAACTTAAAGATCCTTCAAAACCTAAAGGCGAACGATGGATTGTTAATAAAGCTCGCTTCGATAGAATAATGTGGAATTTCGGTATTGGATATCCGTTTTAATTGATTATTATTGTGTTAATTTCAAAACTGAAAACACGATGGAAATACGATGGAAATATAATTGAAATACAATGGAAATGCAATTTAGATACAATTGAGATACAACTGAAATACAATAAATGTTTAATCAGGTGTTTACCAAATTTATAGCTTAAATGATATTCTAAAATTAATTTTACGACTTAATCATCAATGGAGAAGAACGCCATTAAACAACTATTAGTCAAGTATTTTAAATATACTCCTACACCCGACCAAGGGTTTTTGATTGATAAATTAGCGGGTTTTCTTTTAAGTTTTTCCCACAAGCCGCTTTTCATATTAAAAGGTTATGCAGGAACCGGTAAAACAACCATGGTTTCATCATTAGTTCAAATACTTCCCGCTCTCAAACAAAGTTTCATGCTTCTTGCTCCAACGGGGCGTGCTGCTAAAGTTCTGGCAAATTATTCGGGGAAGAAAGCCTTTACGATTCACAAAAGGATATATCGTATTACAACAAAAAAAGATGGGGGAATTCTTCTTCTTCTCCAAAAAAATTATCATAAAAATACTTTATTTATAGTTGATGAAGCCTCAATGATTCCTGATGATTCGAAGCAAAGTGATTATACATTGTTTTCTAATAATAATTTACTCGACGACTTGATCAACTATGTTTATTCGGGTGGTAATTGTAAATTGATCTTCATTGGTGACACTGCCCAGCTTCCACCGGTTGGCATCTCATTAAGCCCGGCTCTGGATCGTGAATATCTTAAATCAAATTATTCTTTTTCATTTTATGAGCATGAATTAAAACAAGTTGTAAGGCAAACACTTGAATCGGGGATACTTATGAATGCCACCAAAATCAGAATGCTAGTTGCACAGGGAAATAATACATTTCCTTTTTTCAATGTAAATGATAAACCGGATGTGATTAAAATAATGGGTAGCGATCTGGAAGAAGCTCTTATGGATAATTATTCATACGACAATGAAGAAGATACCATTATTGTTTGCCGGTCAAATAAAAGGGCAAATATTTATAATCAGGAAATAAGAAAAAGAATACTTTTTCGTGAAGGTGAAATATCGTCGGGTGATTATTTAATGGTCGTGAAAAATAATTATTTCTGGCTATCACCTGAATCTTCAGCCGGGTTTATTGCAAATGGCGATATTATTGAAATATTAAGGATCGGGGAGATTTATGATAGATACGGATTCCGGTTTGCAGATGTTAGTATCAGATTGATTGATTATCCTGAAGAAAAAGATATTGAGGTAAGAATAATGCTTTCGACAATTATGGCCGAAACCCCGGCGCTTTCGTACGAAGAAAACGGAAAGCTCTTTAATGAAGTTTTGAAAGACTATGAAGATATTCCGCAAAGAAGAGCGAGAGTGGAAAAAGTAAAAAACAATCCTGATTTTAATGCTTTGCAAGTGAAGTTTGCTTATGCTTTGACTTGTCATAAATCACAAGGGGGGCAGTGGAAAAATGTTTTTGTTGATCAAGGATATATTACAGATGAAATGATAAATACGGAGTATATGAGATGGCTATATACGGCTTTAACACGAGCTACTAAAAAGCTATTTCTAATTAATTTTCATGAGAAGTTTTTTGAGGAATAATGGGGTGAGATAAATAGAAATGGTTTTTTATTATAAATAACTAAACTATATTTAAAAATTGTTATATTGTTAAAAAGCCATAATTTTGATTTGATAATGATATCTTATTTGAGTTAATTAGCCCAATTATTTCTTTGTGGGTATAATAAAAAAACTATTTGTAATTTTAGGCCATTAATATTTTAAAAATGTAGTTTTTGAGGGTACCGATATCGTTAAAATTAATCCTTTACTTTTTAACAATAAGTATTATATCAATATTTGTTGTAGGAAAATATTCATACGAAAAAGCAAAGAATGCACTTTTATCAAGAACATATGAGCAGTTAATTTCAGTAAGAACCGAAAAGGAAAAAAGAATTATTAATTTTTTCAACCAAAGAATAAATGACATAGAAAACATCGCCAAACACGCGGATACAAAAGAAATATTATCTCAAATAACCGGCCCTCTTTCAAATTCAATTTTCAATAAGTATATCTATGGATATTTACAAGCAGGAGATTTTTACAAAAAAATAATTTTCATTGATACTCAATCAAACATATTATCCTATCAATTAACAAATAATGACTTTTTCCCAGGTATAAATAATGATAATCTATTATCTTATTCTGTTTTTTTTAATGATACATTAAAAAATAACTCAATTATTATAAGTGAGATTAAATCAAACAACGATAATCCTATAATTAATATTGGTATTAAAGTATTTAACGATAAGAATATAATAATAGGAACCCTAATTTTGGAAATAGCTCATGAACGGATTGATGAAATTATGTTTGAAAATAAAGAACATAAAGGGCTTGGGAAAACCGGTGAAGTTTACCTTGTCGGTAATGATTACTTAATGAGAAGTTCATCGCGTTTCCAAAGCAACTCGATATTTGAAACCAAGGTAGAAACTCAGGGTGTTATAAATGCTTTTAAAGGTATAGCCGGATTTGATAAGATAAAAGATTATCGAAATATTGATGTATTAAGTTCTTATAACAGTTTACCCATAAATGGTTTAAACTGGATTATTTTAGCAGAAATAGATTATGATGAGGTCATGTCCATAATAGGACAAATTGAAAATCATATCATGTATTTAAGTATAATAGTTTCATTGATACTACTAGGTATCATAGCAACTCTTTCTTCTAATATCACATCACCAATAAGGAAATTACAGGCAGCAACAGAAGATATACTTAAAGGAGATTACGGAAAAACCTTAAATCTTAAATATGATAATGAAATTGGAGATTTAATATATACATTTAACAGAATGACTGTTAAGCTTAAAGAACAATCAGAAAAGATAGAATATGAACAGACTATTCGAACAACAGCAGTAATTAACGGACAGGAAGATGAAAGACAACGACTTTCGCGAGAATTGCATGATGGCCTAGCTCAATATGTTTTAGCAATTAAAATGAAATTAGAGCACATTTTTTCTACTGATGAAAATAAACAACAATTAATTGAAGAGGCAAAAAATCTGTTCTCGGAAACTATCAAAGAAATCAGTAATATATCAAATAACCTGATGCCGGCTGTGCTTAAAGAGTATGGACTAATAAAGGCCATTGAAAAACTGGCGGTGACAATTAATAAAGAATCCGATTTAAAGTTTAATTTCAAATTTAGTACGAAAAAGGAAAAATTGAACGAAAAAATTGAAGTTTATCTATACAGGATTGTACAGGAGGCATTGAGCAATACCATAAAACATGCAAAAGCAAAAGATTTTTTTATTGAATTATATGAGGAAGAAAACAGAATCAATTTATTGATTAAAGATAGCGGTATTGGATTTGATTCTTCTGAACAGAATACTATGAAAGGAAACGGGTTGATAAATATTAAAGAAAGGGTTAAGCTTTTATCGGGGAATATTTATATTAAATCCAAAATAAATAATGGGGTACTAATAAAAATATCTATACCTTTATAGAATAATGAAAAAAATAAAAATTATTATTGCCGATGATCATGGCCTTTTCAGAGATGGTATAAAATCGCTGCTGTCTTCTGCAGAAAATATTGAGATTGTTGGCGAAGCCTCAAGTGGAAACGATTTGATTGACTTATTGCAGGAAATTATGGCGGATGTTATTTTTACCGATATTTCCATGCCAGGCATGTCAGGAATTGAGGCAACAAAGATTATTTCTGAAAAATACCCGGATGTTAATGTGATTATCTTGTCAATGCATATTGATGAAGAATATATAATGAGTGCCATAAGAGCCGGAGCAAAAGGATATTTACATAAAGACACAACCCGAGAGGAGTTATTAACTGCTGTCTCAAATGTTGTAAATGGTGAAGAATATTATAATAAAGATATTTCAGAAATTGTTTTTAAAAGCTATGTTAATCAAACCAAGCTAAAATCAAGAAATGTTAACAAAAAAAATCATTTAACTGAAAGGGAGTTAGACATAATAAAACTTATTGCAGAAGGTTATATGAATAAAGAGATATCTGATAAACTTAATATAAGCATACGCACGGTTGATACGCATAAATCCAATATCTTTCAAAAACTTAAATTAAAATCGTCAATTGATATAGTTAAATACGCTATTAAAAATGGCATTGTAAAAATTTAAATGCCCGTCATTTCATTAAATATGAAGGGCATTTAAATTTTTATTGAATTACTTTTTATAGTGCCCCGTGATCATAGGCTTTTTCACCATGAAGCGATTCATCCAATCCCAATAATTCATGTGCTTCAGATACTTTAACGGGTGTAATAAAGTTTATCAGAGCTAACATTAAATAAGTAAATCCGAATGCATATGCAGCAGCAATTATTACTGATATTGTCTCCTTAAAAAAGAAATTTGAATTGCCTTCAAATAAACCTGATTGTGGACCTACTATCTCAGATGCAAATACTCCAAGCATAATGGTACCTAAAGCACCACCTATGCCGTGAACACCCCAAACATCAAGTGCATCATCCCAACCCCATTTGTTTTTCAATCTCACAGCAAAATAACATACAAGTCCGGATGAGATACCAATTATTATTGCAGCCCATAATGGAACAAATCCGGCTGCCGGTGTAATGGTTGCCAATCCGGCTACTGCCCCTGTCAACAATCCTACAAATTTAGGTTTGCCTGTTTGAACCCATTCAACAATTAACCAAGTAATAGCAGCAAAGGAGGCAGCTACATCGGTATTAAGAAAAGCCAAGGTAGTGTTTGCATCAGTATCTAACTCGCTACCTGCATTAAATCCATACCATCCGAACCATAATAATCCTGTACCGATAGCTACTAAAGGAATACTGTTAGGAGGTGATTGACTATCTCGTCTTTTACCGACATAAATAACAGATGCCAGAGCAGCAAAACCGGCAGTCGTATGAACAACAATTCCGCCTGCGAAATCTAAAATACCCCATTCGGCAAGAATACCACCGCCCCAAATCATATGAACAAATGGATAATAAACAAATAATTGCCATATAACTAAGAAAATCAAATAGCTTTTGAAGGTAATTCTGTTTACAAAAGCACCTGTAATAAGAGCAGGTGTAATAATAGCAAACATCATTTGATATGCAACAAAAATATAAGTTGGAAACTTACCATTTCCTGAATACATATCATCAAATGCTACATTTTTCAAAAATGCAAGATCTAAATTACCAATGATTCCACCTTCACCACCGCTAAAGCAAAGTGAATATCCCATCGCTATCCACAAAATTGTTGTAATACCTAATGATACAAAAGTTTGCATCATAATTCCCAGAATATTTCTTTTCCCGGCCAAACCGCCGTAAAAGAAAGCTAATCCCGGTGTCATCAACATTACCAAGCTTGTTGATAATATCATAAAAGCCGTTACTCCCGAATCCATAATTTTGTTTTTTAAAAGTTAATAATAATGTTATAAAGAAATTCCAAATACTAAATACACTTTTTCGCTCATTGGATTGACTATAGCAGATACAGATACCGGTAGAGAATAATTCTTAGAGATTTTGATCTCTTTAGCCCCGGTAATTCCTAAATTAACAAAACCTGCCTTTTTTCCATAAAAGCCGGTTTCTCCAATAAATCCTGTGCTAATATTCGCCTTCTTCTGTGAATTAAGAGTTAATCCGGCAAAAGCACTCAATTCAGTTTCATTAATTTTTGTTGAGTATCCCAATTCAACATAACTTGAATACTGAATTCCTTTTCTTTTGTTAAAATCAGGGCTGTTCGGATTATCATTCAATTTAATTGCATCAGCACCATAGAAATTAACTGCTAACAAAAGGCTAAACGGAATTTTGTCTGTTCCGTTAAACATTAATGATCCTTCTAATATATGGCCGGTAGAAGTATCTTTATAATCAAAATATTTGTAATTAGTATCCTCTGTTGGGAAAAAGTAATCAGTAAATATAGCTGTAAACATATCATTGGCAAATGTATAGGAAAGGTAGAAATCAAATTCCTGATTTGGATTGACACCTCCCAGCGAATATGATCCCCAAATACCGGCTTCAAAATTTTTTATTTTTACAGCAACAGCGGGCTGAATACATGGTGAACTTCCTCCAAATTGAGTTCCTCTCCATACATAACGGCTCATTAAATCTCCGCTTACATCAAATTCAACTTTTTTGCTAACTATTGTATCTTGAGCGAAACTTACATTATAAATACATGTTAGAGCAATAATTAAAAATGATATCATTTTCTTTTTCATAAATTTATATTTTTTAATTTTTAAAAAGCAAAGTTGGAATATATTTACTTGAAATAAAATAGGTAATTTCTCAGATATTTTAGGTAAGAATAAAATGCAAAAACTACGAAATTTACTTAGTTCTTACACGAAAACTGAGTTTCAGAGAAGAAGATGCCAGGATTATTTCACCAATTTGAGGGGGATTGATTCTTGAAAAAACTGTTTCTAACAATAATTCTGTCCGACTTTCCGGGAGGCTAAAACACTGAAAAAATTTAGGTTGAATAATAATTATTTAGAAGTTGCAGGTTATAAAACACAAATCGCAGAAATTAGTATCTTTCCTCT
The DNA here is from genome assembly GCA_016342645.1 of Bacteroidales bacterium. Taxonomy (GTDB): domain Bacteria; phylum Bacteroidota; class Bacteroidia; order Bacteroidales; family JAEINX01; genus JAEINX01. The sequence continues at coordinate 11,166 of JAEINX010000049.1, forward strand.
GAAAAAAAATTGAAATAAATAGGACAGAGGGTACCTCCGTATAAAAATTTTTCATATGTTTGTGTATATTTATATGAAAAAATTTATGTAGATTTTGAAAAATGAAAACAAAAACAGAATTCATAAGTCAATTAATTCGGAAATCAATTAATTCAATTGATCCAAAGGCAGAAGTGATTCTATATGGTTCAAGAGCCAGAGGAGATGAGCGGACTGATTCAGAATGGGATATTTTGATTTTAACAGACTATTCGGTTAACCTGAAAACTGAAAGAAAGTTTAGGGACAAACTTTATGATTTAGAATTGGAAACTGGAGAGCCATTTTCTGTTTTTGCATATTCAAAAAGTGACTGGCAAACTAAACAAGGAGTTACACCATTTTATCACAATGTAACACAAGAAGGAATCTTATTATGATTTTAAGGAAAGAAAGGAATATGTTAAATATAGAATTGAATCAGCACATAAAACATTCGAGGCTGCAAAAATTTTAGCGGAAAATAAATTTTGGAATTCTGCGGTAAACAGGCTTTATTATTCCATATTTTATGCTGTTAATGCTCTGCTTGTTATGAGTAAAATTCAGACAAAGTCACATTCGGCAACAAAAGGTCAATTCTCACAACATTTCGTAAAAACAGGAAAGTTTGACAAAAAATATGGAAGGCTATTATCCGAGCTGTTTGACTGGAGACAAAAAGGCGATTATGAGAATATTTTTGATTACGATAATGATTCCGTTCAGCCATTATTTAAACCGGTTAACGAAATGATAAAATTAATCGAAGAAGAAATAAATAACGCCCTGCAATAAAGGCTCAAGAATAAGCAGGCGTTAGGTAGAAAAATAAACGAATTACAATAAAAATATAACGGAATCACTTGAAAATTACGTGGATAATATTGATAAAACCAAACTCATTTTAAGAGGTTTATTAAAAACCCATGGAGTTCAACTTGCAATGGCATCAACAATTTTGAGGTTTAGAAACCCTAAAATTTATCAAATTATTGACCAAAGAGTTTACCGAATTATTTACCCAAACCGTGAACTGAAACTCAACACATACTTGTCAGAAAAGAATTTAAATTATCAAATTGAACTTTATCTGAAATACTTAACTGACTTGAAAAAAGTATGTTTTGATTTAAACATTCCATTTGATAAATCTGATAGGATTTTATTTATGGCTGACCGGAGAATAAACAAAGAGCATAGATTAAAAAATTATTGAAAAACTATGTACAACATTTTAGTATTTAAGGCTCAGTTGATCTCAACAAAAAAACGCAATAATATTTTATACCTTAAAGCTGGGGTGAACGAAATAGTGTTAATCCATTTTAATATTAGTTATTGATATTTACTTTATAAAACCGTTAAAACGGTTAATATTTTCATATTTCATTAGTAACCCACGACTTAAGTCGTGGGTTGCTTAGGTCGAGTAATTTCACTAACCATTTTAATTGTTTATAAATGAACGAACATTTTTTCAAATTAATTTAATTTAACGCATCCCACCTTAAAGCTTTAATCAAATTCATAAATACCAGAATACCAACGCTCAATTGAGTCAAAATTATGTTGGACTTAGCCGTAGAAAAACCGCTGTTATAAAAAATTCTGAAAGACGCAGGAATAAATATTAAAAACTAATGCAACGAAAAAAATAAAGAAAAAGAGAAAAGTAATAGTTGAAAAAACAAGTATCGGGTTTTATACATATTCTGATGAATTTCAAATTTTTACAACCGCTAAGACTGCTCCTGAACTTGTTAACAACCCTCACGAAGCGATTCAATTATCTTTTGAAGATAAATGCATCAAACATTTTCAAAAATCTCATCCTTTTCAGGAATCGAATTTTTAATACTTTCAAAATCCAATTTGGGAAGTATTATCTCGGCAACTGATGAAATTGGGTTATAAAGAAGAGAATTATCACGAAGCTTATTTGAAATTATTTTGTGATTATGGTCAAAACCGTTTATGATGTAAATAATTATACTTAAAACAAAAACGGCTTTTAAAATCCCAAAAAATGAACCTGCAATTTTATTAATAAATCCAAGCAATATAATATCAACAAATTTTTCTAACATTTTACCAATTATAAAAACAGCTATAACGACAACAATAAATGTTAAAGCAAATGATATAATCGGTATGTATTTTTTCCCTACATCAAACGTATTTCGCAAAAAATCGGCAGCATAATCAGAAAAATAATAGGCTAAATAAACACCGAGTATTAATGCAAGCAATGATGTTAATTCAATGATCAGTCCTTTTTTGAAACCTTTATAGGCTAACCAAATGATTGGAATAATTAAGATTATATCAAGAAAATTCATTTTAAGTAATATTTTTTGAAGTTGTAAATAAAATTATGTACTTATTATTGGTTCTAATTGAAACATAGTGTGTAAATAATTTCGCCAGAGATTTACAGATTATAAAATTATTTTTTTAAACGCCTTGTCAATTCGGTTGCAAAAATAAAATCATTTAATTCTTTATTATTAGTTTTCAAAACATTCTGATTTGTTCCGCCCCACCAAAGCTCACCATTATTAATAAAAACAATTTTTTCTCCAATTTCAAGCACCGAATTCATATCGTGAGTGTTAATCACTGTCGTAATTTGATATTCGTGGGTTATTTCACTAATCAAATTATCAATTACACCCGATGTCATTGGATCGAGGCCGGAATTAGGTTCATCGCAAAACAAATACTTAGGTTGCAAAGAAATAGCTCTGGCAATTGCGACACGTTTTATCATTCCTCCGCTTAATTCCGAAGGAAAAAGTTTATTGGAATTTTCAAGATTTACTCTTTTTAAACAAAAGTTAACCCTTTCCAATTTTTCTTCAATTGACTTTTTTGTAAACATCGACAAAGGAAACATAATATTTTGCTCAACTGTCATTGAATCAAATAAAGCGCCACCCTGAAAAAGCATCCCCAATTCTTGCCTGATATCTCTTTTTTCTTTGATTGACATATTTGAAAAATCTCGATCATCAAAGAAAATATTCCCCTTATCAACATTAAATAAGCCCACTAAACATTTCATTAAGACAGTCTTTCCCGATCCACTCCGTCCAATAATGAGGTTAGTAATTCCTTTCTCGAATTGAACGGAAATATTTTTTAAAACTTCTTTTTCGCCAAAAGATTTAGAAATATTTGCTGCTTCAATCATGCAAGTAATAATTGAGTTAGAATTAAATTAAATAGAATTATAAAAATACTGCTGAAAACAACAGCTTTTGTGCTTGCTCTTCCAACTTCCAAAGCACCACCCGTGGTGTAATATCCAAAATATCCCGATATAGAAGTGATAATAAAGGCAAAAACAACTGTTTTTATCAAAGCATAAAATATTGTATAAGCTTCAAACCAATATCTTAACCCGGAAATGTAATCCTGCGATGTAACCAATTGTGTAACAATACATGCAAGCCAACCACCAAAAAGCCCCATAATAATACTCAATACAATTAAAATTGGATTATAGAGAATAGCAGCAGTTATTTTAGGTAGAATTAAATAATTTGGTGGATTTATTCCCATTATTTTTAGAGCATCTATTTGTTCGGTAACCCTCATTGTCCCGATCTCGGAGGCAATTCTCGATCCGACTTTTCCGGCAAGTATCAAACTGACTATTGTCGGTGAAAATTCAAGAACCATCGATTGTCGTGCGGTGAATCCAACCATGGTAAGTGGAATTAACGGACTATCAATATTATAGGCCGTTTGAATTGCAACAACTGCTCCCATAAAAACCGAAATAATTGCAACAATTCCAAGAGAATCGGTGCCAAGGCTTTGAAACTCAGTAAATAATTGTTTTCTGAAGATTTTTACTTTGTCAGGCTTCTTAAAAACCCTGAGCATTAACAAAATATATCTTCCTATTGGTTTCAACATAAATTATTCCGCTAATGAAATATTTTCCGCTAATTTAGCGATTATTTTATAAACTAATATATTTTGATTACAAATTTGAATTATTAATTAAAAAACTTCTAAACTTAAGTAATGAAGAAAGCATTAGCTGTTTTTAATAAAGTAAAGAGAATTACTGTTTTAACTTTGTTGGGATTGGTTATTTTAGCTTATTTTTCCTCTTGTTCTGCAAGCAGGCATAATCGAAAAAAAAGAAAATGTCCACAATGTTCACGATGGTCCTCCATTGAAATCGTAAAACCAAATTTCAAGAGTTTGAAGCAATCTGCAATTTATGAAAAATTTTATAGTTAAAATGTTAAATATTTAGTGATGGATTGTTGGAGTATTGAAAATACCTGAGAATTTGTTAAGTTTAATTTCTATTATTCCGGCTAAATTTTAAAATATTATCATGGATTATTTTCAATACAAATCTAAAATAAAAAAGCTCTGAATTGATTATGCAAAAGGATATAGAAATTCTTGAAAAATACTTACCCGAAAAATCTGTCGAACAGGTTTTTGAATGGATTAAGTTTTATAAGATTCGTTTAAAAATCACAAAGCAACGCACGACAAAACTTGGAGATTATAAACCGCCTGTATTAAAACCTTTTCATCAAATTTCCGTTAATCATAATTTAAATTCTTTTTCATTTTTATTAACCTTAACTCACGAAATTGCTCATTTGATTGTTTGGGAAAAATTCAAAAACAAAGTGAAACCTCATGGCCGTGAATGGAAAAGTGAATTTAAAATTTTAATGAGTCCATTTTTGCAAAATAATATATTTCCTTCGGAATTGCATCAGCTTATTATTAATTATCTCGAAAATGCCAAGGCTTCGAGTGGCTCCGATCTTGAACTCACACGACTATTAAGAACATACGATAAAAATAATCACGATACATTTATTTTGGAAGACTTGCCTTTTGATTCGATTTTTAGAATAAATAATGGAATGCAGTTTAAAAAAGGTGAAAAACTAAGAAAACGATACGCTTGTATTTGTTTGGATAACAATAAAAAATATTTGATCAATGCTTTGGCAGATGTTAGGGTTGAGGAAAAGGAATAAGGGAATAAGGAAATAAGGGAAATACAGGTATAAGGAAATAAGGAAAAAATAGGTATAAAGAAATCACTATCATAATTTATTTCCCCCATTTTTACTTTAGCTTTTAGTCTTTAGCCTTTGATATTTAGCTTTTAAATATTAGCTTTAATTAAATAATAAGCAAATTCTAATTATTTGTTATATTTGCATTTAAATATTTATTCAATTATTTTTTTGATATGGAATATCGCTTTGAAAATTCAATAGGAAAATTAAGTATGCTTGTCGCGAGAAGTTCAGGAAAATTGCTTGAATTTGAATTCAGAAAAGAAGGAATTGATATTAATCCAAGCGAATGGACATGTTTTGCTTTTATTAATCACTATCAAAAGATTACACAAAAAGAATTAGCATCTCGAACTGGAATAGACAAAGTTTCAATAAATAGGTTAATAAAAAAACTTCAAGCTAAGAACTATGTCGAAAAAACCATAGATACTTACGATAAACGTAAGCAAATCATAAATTTAACCAATGAAGGGTTGAAAATTTACAAATCACTAAAAAAAATAGCAGGTGAAAGTTTGGGAAAAGTTTATGAGAAACTCGATTCAAAGGATTTTGAAACTTGTCAAAATGTATTAAAACAAATTCTTTCTAATCTGAACAATGGATTATCAGAAGAATACTAAAAAAATATCTTTCATTTTATTTTAAATTTCCTTATATCAATCATTTCCAAATTCTTAATTATACCGGACTCAAAAATAAAAAAGTAATATTTTCTCATCAAGTTTCATTCCAGTTCCATCATATTATTTTGAAAAGCAAAACGAACTATACCCGCTACGTTATGCACACCAATTTTTTTCATAATATTAGTGCGGTGAGCATCGGCGGTTCGCGGACTGATGAAAAGTTTTTCGCCAATTTGTGTATTTGTCATTCCGCCGGAGATAAGTTTAATTACCTCAATTTCTCTAACAGTTAATTGTGATATTAAAGGGTTTATTTCGAGAATAGGCTTTCCTTTTTCTTCTTTGGTCAATAATGCTTTTGTTATGTCGGCATTAAAATATTCTCCTCCTTTATATATTGTTTTAATTGCAAGATGTAATTCTTCTCTCGGAATAGTCTTTAACATATAAGCACTTACCCCCATTTTGATAAGGCTCTTAATCAAGGATTTTTCATGGTGCATGGTCAGAATAGCAATTTTTGTTTGGGGATAGTCTAATAATATTTCCCTTGCACAATCAATTCCATTCATCTTCGGCATATCAATATCCAATAAAATTACATCAATATCTTCTTTTTTTAAAACTTCAAGTGCTTCAAGGCCATTACAAACAGTGGTAACTACCTTAATATCTGGGTCATCATCAAACAAGCTTTTTAGGCCTTCAGACATTATTTTATGATCGTCTGCTATTAGAATTTTTATCATTTAAATTATTGGTATGTTTATAGTTATTAGCGTACCGTTTTTATCTCCGGTTTCAAAGTTAATAGTTCCATTCACGGCGTCTAATCTGCTCGAAATATTCATCAAACCTATGCCTTTTTTCTTTTTATTTATCGAAAAACCTTTTCCGTTATCTTCAACAATCAATGCTATGATTCCACCGGTTTTCACTAACTGAAAATTAACATGATTGGCCTCACTATGTTTTAGAATATTGTTAATCAATTCCTGGGAAATTCTGTAAATAGTAATTTCTATGTTTTCTTTAAATCTTTCATTGATTCCAAAACATTCAAATTCATATTTGATTTCAGAATGCCCTAAGCTTTTTTCCAGAAGGTCTTCAAGAGCTGCAACAACACCAAGTTCGCTAAGAGCTTTGGGCATCATCCGATGCGAAATTTCCCTTAATTCATCCGAAGAATCTTCCAATGATTTTAACAAATCTTTTTCGTAGTGCTGCTCGGTTTTATTTTCATTGATAAGCTTTCGCCAGGAAATAATCACTCCGCCTAACTGTTGAACTATTCCATCGTGAAGGTCTTTTGCTATTCGTTTCCTTTCTTCTTCTTGAGCTTCAATAATTGCTTTAATACCTTGTTCTTGTTCATGAATTATTGCCAAATCCTTTTCTGATTCGGCTTTGCGTTTGTTTCGCTGAATAAGTAAAAGCCCAAAAAGTATCATTGCAATAAAACCGGCACCAAGCCTGATAATCCAGTTATTTCGATTGGAAATTTTAAGTTCGGCTTGAACCTTTTTTGCTTCAAGAACAGCAATGTTTTTATCTTTTTTTTCTGTTTCATATTTTGTTTGAATTTCAGCAATCTTCTCATCTCTATCAATATTGTAAATACTGTCGTGTATTTGAATGCGTTTCAATAGAAAATCGCTCGCAAGATTATATTTTCCCATATCATAATATAATCTTCCTAAAGAACCATATATTTTAAATAAAATGGTTTTTGCTCCCGACTCCTCTGCATAATCTAAAGCTTCGAGAAGATATTTTTCGGCTTTGGTATGATTACCCAATTTTTCTTCATAAAGATATGCAAGGTTATAAATTGAGGATGCACATCTTCCATAGTTGCCTAATTTTTTATATGTTTCTATTGATTTTTTATAGTAATTTAGTGCTGAATCAATCTGATAATCTTCCTCATAAATTGTTGCAAGGTTATTGAAGGAAATGGCAAGCCCATAATTATCATTAGTCTTTAATTTATTTTTTATTGATAAATATGTATAGAAGTATGCAGAGTCCTTTAAACCGATTTCATCATAAAGACGTCCAATATTAGTATAAGAAGCTCCTATACCATACTCATGTTTAATTGATAAATAATTTTGGAGGCCCTCTCTTTGATAAAGCAATGCTTCTTCTAATCTTTCCTGCTCCCAATAAATTAAACCTATATTATTTTGAGCATTTCCTATACCTTTTTTATCATCCAATTCTTCAAACAATTTCAAAGATTTATTATAAAATCTGATCGCTTTGTCATTGTCACCTTTATTCCAATATATCAATCCAATATTGTTTAACGTAGAAGCATGAGTGTTTTTTGAATTGCTTTTTATTGAAGATTCAATAGCTTTATCGTAGCAATATAATGCACTATCCCATTTATCAGTTATATCAAAAACGATTCCGAGAATATTATATGACTTTGCAATTACAGATTCATTTTCAATTTCTTTCCCAATTTTCATGGCTGCATTAACATAGTTTTTAGCCGAATCAGGATCAGTATAGAACAGTTTCATAGCGATAGTACAAAAAAGCATAGCTCGGCTTGAATCATCTTCGGTTTGCGGAATTAATTTAATTAAGCTATCATTTTCACTTTTGTATCCAAAGCATATTGAATTTATTATCAGGATTGTAGAGAAAAGTAATATTAGTCGCATAAACACTAAAATTAATTATTAAGCGTAAAAATAATTAAAATTTCGGTTTAATGTAATTTAAAGTAAGTCGAGATATTAAAAAATCAAAAATCCTCAGTTTAACTTTTGAATTATCCGGAATAGAATTTTCCGATTTTAAAAGTAATCCATAATCATAATCCTTCATATAAAAACAAACCGACATAAATTTTTTCATATAAATTTACACAAACATATGAAAAAATTTATACGAAGGTTCCCTCTGTCCTATTTATTTCAATTTTTTTTCAGAGGAAATATAATAATTAAAATATTTTTAATATTAAATTTATTTCTTATTTTTGAAAACATTTTTAATAAATAAACAATACTGTTTAATGTTTATAATTAAACCTTCAGTTTTTCAAGTCCTAAAGTAAAATAATAAGAATGAAAAAACCAACAATTGAAGTTGATGTGAATATAAATCAAAAAATTTTCAACAAATGTTTTCATCAAGCAAATATAGGATTGGCTATCACATCTCCTACTCATAAGTGGATTAATGTAAATGAAAAGCTGTGTGAGATGTTAGGATACTCCAAAAATGAATTTTACTTAAAAAAATGGAGTGAAATGACTCATCCAGATGATTTACCCCTTGACCTTAAAAACTTCCAACTTGTTCTCTCGGGAGAGATAAATGGTTATGAAATGGATAAGCGTTTTTTCACTAAAAAGGGTGATATTATTTTCACACATTTGACATTGTCGTGTGAAAGAAAAGCAGATAAGAGTGTCGATTATTTAATTGCTTCGATTCAAGATATTACTAAATTAAAAAACACCGAAAAAGAACTCCAATTACAACATAAAAATCTTGAGGAACTGGTTGTCGAAAGGACAATAAAGTTACAAGAAAGTGAAGAAAAATTCAGAACCTTAGCTGAAACCACACCAACAGCTGTAATGATTTTTCAAAACCATAAATGGATTTATTCTAACCCTGAGGGGATCAAAATATCGGGATATTCGGAGGATGAATTATATTCGATGAATTTTTGGGATATTGTTCACCCTAAATATTTACAGTATATTCAGATGGTTGGGCAGAAAAAAGTTGCCGGTGTAAATAAAATTCTAAATCATGAATTGAAAATTATTACAAAAACAGGAGAAAAAAAATGGATCAATTTATCCGGTGCTGAAACTGAATTTCTTGGAAAACCTGCCGGAATTGTTTCAGCTATTGATATAACAAAGAAGAAAAAGACTGAAAAAACTCTGAAGAACTCTGAATCTGAATTACGATCATTATTCAACGCAATCCCCGACCTGATCTTTGAAATTAGTAGAAAAGGTAAGTTTTTAAGCTTGGCTCCAACTCTAAATACAGATTTGTATAAGCCAAAAAAATATGTTATCGGAAAAACTTTGTGGGAAATTTTTCCAAAAGAAATTGCCGATAACTTTTATCTCTACATTAAAAAATGCTATAAAAAGCAAAAGCTTATTAAGTTTGAATATTCTCTTAATATAAATGAAACTGAAAAGTGGTATGAAGGAAGTTTAATGCCCAAAAGTAAGAAGTCCCTACTGTTTGTTGCAAGAAATATTGATAAAAGAATGCAATCAGAAAAACGAAATAAGCATCTAAATAAGGTTCTACATGCAATTCGTAATGTTAATCAACTCATTAAAAAAGAAAGAAATAAAGAAATTTTAATTCAGAAAGCATGTAAAATATTAAGCGATAGTAGAGGTTACACAAGTGCATGGATTGGATTAATTGATGAAAACAATAAATTTGAGGATTTTGCAGAAGCAGGAGTGGGAAAATCTATTAAATATCTCATAAAATCCTTGAAAAACCCGAATAGTATCGCATGCGTCAAAAAAGCTTTAAAGCAATCGCAGGTTATTGTTAATGAAAATCATGATTTTGAGTGCATAGAGTGCGCGATGCTTGATAAACTGTCGGGGGGAAAAAAATTTACCGTAAGGTTGTGTTACGGAAATAAAATTTTTGGAATATTGTCGGTTTCGCTTCCGCTTGAACTTATAACCGATGAAGAGGAGCAATCTTTATTATTAGAATTGGCAAATGATATTGCTTTTGAACTGCATAATATTGATATTGAAAAGCAAAGGGATTTGGCGATAGTATCGTTACACGAAAGTGAAGAACAATTCAAATCTCTTGCCGAGTCTTCACCAACAGGAATATTGTTGTTCCAAGGCGAGAAATTTTTGTATGCAAATCCCGCATCAGCTTCAATTGCCGAATATAATGAAAAAGAATTATTATCAATGAAATTCTGGGATATTGTCCACCCTGATCACAAGGAATCAATGAAACAAAGAGGTCTTAAACGGCAAATAGGATTGAGCCAGAAAAAACATGACGAAATTAAAATTATTTCAAAAAGCGGGAAAATTAAATGGATAAATCTAACAACTGACTCAACAATACTAAAGGGAAAAATTGCAGGAATAATTTCAGTTATGGATATTACAGAGCGAAAACGTTCCGAACAAATACAAGAAATTCTTTATAATATCACTAATGCAGTTATTACATCAGATGATCTTGATGAATTTCTGTACTTAATAAAAAATCAGCTTTCAAAAATCATTGACACAACAAATTTCTTCGTGGCATTATATGACGAAATTTCTGATACAATCATGCTTCCATTCATGGTTGATCAAAAAGATAAATTTGTTTCATTTCCAGCCGGAAAAACTCTCACATCATACGTTATAAAAACTAAAAAATCTCTTTTAGCTACAGAAGAAGTTTTAAGAGAACTGGAACAATCCGATGAAATTGAAGCATTTGGATCCGACTCAAAAATTTGGCTTGGGGTTCCATTAAAAACAAAAGGGAGAATTATAGGCGTATTAGTTGTGCAAAGTTATGAAAATGAAAATGCTTATAATAAAAATGATATGGATGTTCTTGAAATTATTTCACATCAAATAAGCATTTCAATTGAACGAAAAAAAGCTGAACAAGATTTAAAAAAGGCACTTGCACAATCTAAAGAGTCTGATAGGTTGAAATCAGTATTTTTATCTACTATGTCGCATGAATTGCGTACTCCTTTAAATGCCGTAATCGGTTTTTCCGAATTAATTGATAGTTTTACACCTATTGAAGAAGTTGTTGAATATGTTAAAACAATAAATTTTAGTGGTAATCATTTGCTTGAAATAGTTGAAGATGTTTTTAATATTTCTTTAATTGAGAGTGGAGAAATGAAATTTTATAGAAAAAATCATAAAATTCTACCTCTAATGGAAGAAATTCATGAAATTATGAAAGCTGAGAGAGAAAAAATTTGCAAACAAAATATTGATATTTATTTTAACGCATCCCCAGCTATAAAAAACCTGTATGTTTATACCGATTCTTTAAAGTTAAAACTAATACTTATTAATTTAATAAAAAACTCATTAAAGTTCACAGAAGATGGTTATATCGAATATGGTTATTCTTTAGAAAAAAATCAAAAAGAAGAACAAACTTTAACATTCTATGTAAAGGATACCGGTATTGGAATCACAAAAGATAAGCAAAAGATTGTTTTTGATATTTTTCGTCAAGCCGATGATTCACACACTCGTAAATATGACGGAGCGGGAATTGGGCTTTCAATTTCAAAAAAACTCACCGAGCTTCTTGGTGGAAATATTTGGTTTGAATCAAAAGAAGGAAGGGGAACAACATTTTACTTTACAATGCCTTTTAATATTATTGATGATAATCCAAAAACTAAAAAAGAAATTAATTTTACACAAAATATAAATAAACTAAAAAATACAACTATACTTATTGCCGAAGATGATTCATCAAGCTTTTTATATTTAGAAAGTATATTTAAAAAACTTGGTGTAAACATTATTCGGGCTTTTAATGGAAAGGAAGCTGTGAGCATTTGCCTTTCAAATCCTGAAATAAATTTGGTATTGATGGATATAAAAATGCCAGAAATGGATGGTTTTGAGGCAACAAGGCAAATTAAAAAGATTAATTCCGATTTGCCGATTATTGCACAAACTGCCTTTATGAAAACAAATAGCAAGAAACAAAGTGCTGATGCCGGTTGCAACGATTTTATTAAAAAGCCAATTAATAAAAAATTACTATTTGAAAAATTAGCAAAACAATTAAATTAGCTATCTTAGTACTCTTTTTTTGTTTATTCTAAATATAATTACATTATGAACACAAAAAATCATAAGCTTGCAGCAATAGTTTTTACTGATATTGTGGGATATACAAAGCGAATGGAGGAAAATGAACAGAACACTATGCTACTTTTACAAAAGCAACGTGAACTTCTTTTTCCAATAGTTGAAGCTCATGGCGGTGAAGTTGTTAAAGAAATCGGTGATGGTTTATTGATTATGTTTAATAGTGCTATTGAGGCTGTTAGATTTGCAATTGAAACACAAAAACGTCTTAAAGATGAAGAATTGACCATACGTGCAGGAATTCATATTGGAGATGTAATATTTGAGGAAGGAGATGTGTTCGGTTCTGCAGTAAACACAGCAGCACGAATTGAGCCATTAGCACCACCAAACGGTATTTGTATTTCGGAAGATGTCAGAAATCAGATAAAAAATAAAAAAGAAATAAATACAATTTCTATTGGAAAAAAGGAATTAAAAGGTGTTAATGAAACCCTTGAAATATATAAAATTACAAATGAAGATATTTCTCCGGAAGAAGCGGAACAAAATTCACCTTTTTTTATTGATTTGTGGAAAAGAAGAGTAATTCATATTTTAGGTGCATACATCATAAGTTCATTAGTGATAATATTCATTATTTCAAAAATTGTATCATCATCCCTGCTTTCACCTCATCTTGTTGATTTTGCATGGATTGCTTTGTTCTCTTTAATACCGACAGTGTTTATATTATCATATTTTCATGCTCAAAAAAGCAGGAAAAAATGGGCCATAGCTGAAAAAGTCGCTTTGCCTGTAAATATTATTTTCAGTGTTTTATTACTTGTTTTTATTTTCAAAGGAAAAGATTTGGGAGCGGCAACTAAAGCCCTGACAATTGAAAACGAAGATGGAGAAAAAATTGAGAGAATAATCGTAAAAAATGAATTCAGAAAAAAAGTAGCAATTTTCTTCTTTGAAAACGATTCAAAAGACACAACACTTAATTGGATTCAATACGCTATCACAACTATGATCAATTATGATCTGTCGCAAGATATATTTATGCAAGCACTTCCGGCAACTGAATTTTATTATAAATTAGATGAATACGGTTTCTCCGATGGCTTGGGAATCCCATTCGTTCTGAAAAAGAAGATTACTAATTATTTTCATTTAAACACCTTTATAAGCGGCTCATTTAAAATAATTAACAATGAATATTCAGTTAAAGTAAATCTTTTTAATGCTAAAGACGGAACACTTATTTCGGAAAATAATTTTATAGGGGCGAATATTTTCACAGTGATTGATAATATTACAAAACAAATAAAAATTGATCTGAAAGTTCCTGATTCCCCGACAGGTGAAATTAATGATCTACCTATTTCCGAAATATATACTAATTCATTAAGTGCTTTAGAAAATTTTACAAAAGGGCTTTGTAAGACAATATTCTATAACAATTGGGAGGAAGGAATTAAGTATTTTGAAAAAGCAATTGAAGATGATCAGAATTTTACAATTGCTCATCTAACTTCAGCCGAATCGTATTTTAATACAAACCAGGTAGAAAAAGCTAAGCAATCATTGGAAATAATAATGCAGAATCAATTATATAAACTACCGGAAACATTCCAGTTTGCTGCAAAGAATTTTTATTATTTAATTAAATCGGAACCTGAAAAAGCCCTCTCAGTTGTAAAAATGTGGGTAGAACTTTTCCCCGATGATATTAAGGGTCATAGGGTACTTGCGATAAGGTATTATTTGAATAACCAAATTACTGAAGCAATTGAAGAATATAAAACAATCTTAGAGCTTGACCCGGAACAATATAGTTACTTAGAAAATATTGGAGATTTTTATTTAGCAGATGGAAATTTTGATCAAGCCCTAAATTATTACCAGCAATTTGAAAAACAATTCCCGAAAGACTATAAATCATATAGTAATATTGGCAACCTATATTTTGAAATGGGTGATAATGAAAAAGCAAAGTTTTATTTTGACAAAGCACTTGTATTAGAAACCGAAAAAGTTTCATTATTAATAAACTTAATAAACGTGGAAATCAAGTTAGGTAATTTCAATGAGGCCTTGTCTCAAACTTTTAATACACTAAAAAAATGTAAAACACCTCAGGACTCAATGAGAGTATATTCATCGCTTGAGACTTATTATACTATTAGAGGACAACTTGATGAGTCTATAAAATTTATGGAACTGAAACAAAAGGCAACTGCAAACTTCCGAACTCCACTTAATTCTTTAGCTGAAATAGTTTTTAATGTAAGTAAATATGTTGTTGCCGGAAAAAAAGAGCAAGCCTTTCAAATTTTAAATGAACTTGAAAAAGAATTTGAACCGCCTCTTGATGACCTTGTTTATTTCGGGTATTTGTTTGCATATATTGAGCTTGAGGAAATCGAAAAAGCTGAAGAATCTATCGTTAAAGCCCAACAATTGGTTAATAGTCTCGGACAAGGCGATCTGCAACCGGCTATTTATTCGGCACACGCCAAAATTTATGAATTAAAAGGCGAATACGAGCTGGCTATTGAAAATTACCGTAAAGGACTTGAAATTTCACCAAATGAAAAAGAATTCTTTTATCAAATAGGTAAATGCTATAGAAATCTTAACAAGTTTAGAGAGGCTGAAGATAATTTAATGATTTTCTATAATGATTTTTCATATAACCCGAAAAGCAATTATGAACTCGGCCTCTTATATTTAGATATTGGAAATCAGGAAAAGGCATTAGAATATCTGGAAAGAGCAAATGAAATATGGAAAGATGCCGATAGTAGTTATAAGCCTGCTCGGGAAGCTAAAGCCAAAATTGAGGAAGTAAAAAAGACAATTGCTCTTTAACAACATTCACAAAAACTGATTAATAAAAATTCTATGAAAAAATTAAAGAAGTATTTTAGTAAAAGTTCTCATATTTTTTACATTTTAATTTTAATAATTTCAATTTCTGTAATTTCATCTTTATCATGTAAAAAAATTGCCGATGATATAATTGATTGTTCAATTGAAGCTATAATGCTTTCGGTGCACTATGAAACTGATACTATAAATTCTAAAATAATTCATTTTGAATTCAAAGATGAAAGCACAGGTGATTTCAAACTCAGGAATGAAATTTCATGGAATTTTGGTGATGGACAATCAATAAAATCTACCGGTTTAAAAATCGACCATACCTACCAATCGGCAGGAACTTTTGAAGTTGTTGCCTCTTATATTCTTGAAAAAGGCTCCAACACATGCAATGGAGATAAAAAGAAAACCGTGAAAATTGAGTAATTATCTAATAGAACTTTATTTTTTATAGAATCTTCCTGTAAAAGCCGCAAAAACATTCGCAAAAACGGCAAAGACTTCAACCTTTTGAATTAATTCCTTACGTTTTTTTTCGATTTGTCTTCGTGCTTTGCGTGAAATTTTTACGTCAATTTATCAGGCAACATAACCACTAAATAATTACGAATAATTAATAAAATTATCGAAAAATAATTTTAACCGGACAATAATAAAATTTCCGATGATTTTTCTTATATTTGAAAATTGTTATAAAATTAGATTTTTTTATGAAAACAAACATTGAAATATTAATAAAGTATTCAAAATAAAAGC
>JAEINX010000050.1 GCA_016342645.1 Bacteroidales bacterium
AGGAAATTCGTTCACCAAAACGCCTAAAAGGGGTAATATCTTTTGTGGGGCATTGGGGGATTTATAGAGGAAATATAATAAAGAAATTAATGAAATTTTAAAATTATGATAAAAAGCATGAATTAATTAAAAATTGAGTTTTTTTGAAAAATGAAAGACACATTAGTTTTTATTATTCTTTCTTTCGGCACGCCGTTCTTCTCTTTGTTTTTTTGTATTAAAACCCAAACTTGATTCTATTCCACTCAAAATGCTTTTCCAAATGAAATTAAAGAGTGATTTCCGCTTATCTCTTTCGAAATATACCATTCCATGCCTAAGTTTGTTTTTGCGAGATGGATTTTTATGTTTCAGAATAAATTCATTAGCTAAAAATGTAGCAATTCCATCACCTAATCCGCCTTTTTTGCCCGTTTTTTTATCTATAATTTTAATTCTGAAGTTTTCATAAGGAAACAATATTTCACCAGTTGAATAATCATTATTTGCATTAATTTTAGGAATATCTATTTTCCCTTCTCCTTCAGTAATTTTTACTCCAAAAACATTTTCCGACATTGGATTAAAATCCTTAAGTTCAATCTTTGTTAGAGAACCAGAAAAATTAAAAGTATCAACTTCACTCACAAGTGGGAAATTTAATTCACCTTTAAAAAATCCTTTTCCCATAAGTAAAAAATTTGTTTCAACTTTTCCGATCGCTCCCTGAGAAACTAAAATGCTATCGTTCGTAAATCCAGTCATTTTTGCATTTAATGATTCTAAAAACACTTCACCCGGCTCAAATGCTTTCTTAACACGCTCGACATAAACAAAATGCGTATTTTTTATATTAACACTATCAATTTTAAAAGGGATCTTTATTTTTCTTAACATTGTTTGCAAAAGCGATCTTCTTTGCCATTCGGGAAAGGCTACCCTTTTGTCTCTGAATAATTCAATTTCAAAGCTATCTACAACAGCATGATTTACATATAATTGTTTATGTTGGAGAATTTTGTTAAAATCAATTCCTTCAATAATTATTTTCTTTCCAACTATATCAGCTCTATCGGTTTGATAACCCAATTTTCTTGAGAATTCATATTTTGGATAATTTGGTTTAAAAGAAAAGCTATTTACAAAAATCCTTGAAGATAAAGTCGATAATCCAATTTCACCGGCTTTTAAAGTGTACATGCTGTCGGCTGTAATATATTTATAATCTCGAACTGTGAGATCAATATCCTTGGTTTGTAGAAAGTTATCTTTAATTTTACTTGTATCGAAAACAATATCTCTAATTTTTACTGAGATCTTTCCTGATAATAAATCATTTAGGCCTGATGCTTTTCTATTCGCATATTTTAAAGATAAATTATTTACATCAAATTCTTTTAGAGAAAACGATTTAAGAATCGAAGGTAACTTATCAGTCAGATCAAATTTAGTTTTGGGTGATTTATTAACTTTCGAAGTATCCGTAAAATTTATAATATCAATTTGGGGTTGTTTTAATGTAGCAGAAACAATTTGAAGTTCCCTATTTGTGAAAAGTTTTTTAAAATCAATTCCTTTAATTTCGAAATCAGGTATGTAAGCATCAAATATTGCAGACTTTTTCGATTTCCTCAAAAATACTTTGCTTTCTTCTTTGTTGGGAGAAATTCGAAAACCTTTAATATAAATTTCCGAATTCTTTGTTGAAACATTAATTTTATTTGCATTTACAATATGAAGACTATCCTGTAAATAAAATTTGATATCCCTAAGATTCATATCAAAATCATCAAACGGATAAAATTTTTCATCGCTGTTTAAGTTTTCTTCATCGAAATATAAATTATTTAATGAAAAATCAATTTTAAATGTTGCGAAAATATCTTCTTCATTTATTGTTTCTCTGCCCAATTTAAAATCAATATTCGAAAAAAGTATTTTGTCGATTTCTATGTGATCAAAATAAAAGCTTTTGCCATCGTTTTTTTGTTTCTCAGGAATCTTATCTTTTTTAATATTTTGTTTGTTGGCAAGAATAATTTTGCAATCAGGATTTTCGAGTTTTAAGTTTCCAATATCTATTTTTTTATCGAAAATTATCTTGTTAACGTCAACATCAGCGAATTCAATATTTGAAGAATTTAAATAAATAAGTGGTTTATTTTGCGACACTTTTGTTTGAGAAAGTAGAGGAATAATTGAAATATTTTTAAAGAAGATTGATGAATTTATTGTCGAATAGCCAAAATCACTAATAAATAATTTGTGATTTAGTTTGGGTAATGAAAATTTATTTTCTTTAAACTGGATTTCGAAAAAGTCAGAAAATAAAGTTTTTTCTTTTTTACTATAGGATTCCTCATCTATGAAAAAATTTCTTCCCTGAAGCGAAATATTGTTGCTACAAAATATTTCGTTTTCTTTTTCCATTATTTTAGCTGTCCCATCATCAATTGAAAACTCTTCTACTTCAATCAATTTAAACACATTGAAAAGCTGGTCCGTAGCTTTAGTTTGTTCAGTATTTATCTTCTTTACTTTTTTAGATGAACTATTTTTATTAAAAATAAAATTCGGTTGCTCAAGGTCTATTTTATTAATGTACAAATTATTATTAATATAAGCTTCTTTAAAATTAACACCTGCAAAACCTAACTCGTTTATTGTAAGGTTAATGGAGTTTTCATCTTGATTGGTTTTAAAATCATGCAAACCAAGATTTTTAATTGACAATGTTGAATTTTTTGTTGAAATTCCAACACTTTTAATGTCAATGAGTTTATTTTTATCAATAAGCTCAATTTTAAAGTTCTCTATATCGAATTCAAAATCATCGGCATAAAGCATACGATGTGGTTCAGGCGGTTTTGAGGCATCGGCAATAAAATTTTCTAAAAACATCGAAAATTCACCGGAAAAAATGAAGCCACCTTTTTTTGCAATCTTATCAAATTTAACAAACCCTGAATTAAAACTAATTTGATCAATTTCTAAAGACAAATTGAAATTTTTAAGAAAATGATGTAAGTGTTGTTTTTTCGGTTTTGTATTTTTTTGTGTTTTTTTGGAATGAGTTTTTATAAAAATATTCGGCTTTTCGATTAATAATTGATTAACTGGAAGGTGCTTACAATTATAAGCCTGAATTAAATCGGCACCGCTAAACTTTATTTCTGAAAAATTTAGGTTTAGGTCGTAATTTATTTCTTTCTCATCATTAGCTTTAGAATTGTTTTCGGGAACAATTTCAATATCTATTGCAATAATCTCAGATAATAAGGTAGAAACCTTGATTTCTTTTGCTTTTAAAACATGATTATTTTTTAATTGTAAAGAATAATCATTAAAAAGAAGTTCAATATCATCGGCATATAAAATTTTCTTATCATTATTAATTGAATTAGAATCAAGACGAAAATCATATAATTCTATGCTGAAATCTTTAGAACTTATATTAGCTTCATTAAAAACAGGAGATTTATATATTTCTATATTCCCATTTGTAATAGAAAATGTATCAATTTCTGCTGATTTAAATTTTCCTTTCAGAAGGGGGAACAAATCAAGTTTTGTGAATGATTTGTCACCATTGGTTTCGTTTTGTTTATGTTTTTTAAGGTAGTAATCTATTTCCGGTTTTGCAATTTCAATTTTTCCTATTTGAATTTCCTTGCTTTCAAGGATTTTTTCAAAATCAACACTTGAAAGAGAAACAAGGGGAATTGAAATATTATAATTATGGGATGAATCATTGGATGTCTTTGGTTTAATTGTTAGATTTTTTGCTAATAATTCGGATTTTAAAGTAGAGAAAATAATTTTTTCAGCTTTAAGAAGATGAATGCTGTCGCTTAAATTCAATTCCAAGTCACTAAACTCTATTTCAATATCGTTTGAGAAAAAGGTTCTGTTTTTATTTATGCTGTCGTTCTTATCAACAGTAAAATCAGAGATGTTTAATGAAATATTTTTTATTGTTGATAAAACATTTGTGTCACCAATATTTTTATAGAAATCGAAAGAACCATTATTAAATCTAATATTTTTTATGCTTAATAATTCTAAATATGAAGTGATTAAAGGTATTAAATCACTTTGAAGCGAAGCATGAATATTTTTATGCTTTTTAACTGAATTAGAAAGTTCTATAATATTAATTGATGGTTCGTTAAATTCAATTTCATTGATTAGCAGTTTTTTGTTAAATAAAAAGTTGAAAAAACCAATATTTTTAATTATAAATGATGATAATTTAATATCATATAAAGGGGAATTAATTTTGTGTTGCTTTAAAAGTTTATGATACAATATTGTGTCTGGTTTCAAATAAACGTTTTGAAATTCAAGTGTTTGTTTTCCTAAATTCAGATCAATATCTTGGAAAGAAATAGAGTAAATATCAGAACTCTCGATATGAACGGCTTCAACGATTGCTGTTTTGATTATGTTTTCGGCATAAAAATATAGTAAGATAAATAGTCCAAACAGAATTCCAAACAATGATATTCCGGAAATAAGAAATATTTTTTTTCTCCTTGATTTTTTCTCAGAAGTTTTCTTTTTATTCATATTTTATTTTCATTTTATATAAATGTCCATATAAATTGGTAAATGATCGCTAAAACCATCGTTAAATTTAGGACCGGAGTATGTTCTGAATGGCTTATTTCCTAAATAAGTATTGTCATATTCAAGTAAATAGGCAGCATCAAAGATATTTTTTTTCATAGGTTCAATATACAGTAAATTTTCTTTGTTGAGCAACGAATAAGAAATAATAAACTGATCGAAAGTATTCCATGATTCTCTATATTTTATAGTTCCTTCTATTTGATCCTTCTTTTTGAAAGTCATAAGGTTTATTAAGTCTTTGGTTTTGAATTCCGAGCCTGCTATTCTTGCTTTCAAAATTTTCGATAAACTCTCATCTTTAGGTTCATCGTTAAAATCACCCATAATAATTATGTTAGCTGCCTGATTCTCCAATTGAATTGAATCTATTTTTTCTCTTAAAACTTTCGCGACATAGTTTCTTTTTGAAACGGTTTTTAAATATCCGCCATAACGTGATGGCCAGTGATTAACAAAAATATGTAAGGTGTCTGTTTTATTAAGTACACCTTTTGCATATAAAATATCTCTTGTTTTAATGGTTGAATCAAAAGAAAAAACAATGTTTATGAAATTAGTTTGAATAGGCACAAAAACATCTTGATTATAAACTAAAGCTACATCAATGCCTCTAAGGTCGGGCGAATCGTTATGAATAATATTATAATTAAAAGATTTTAAAGAAGAATTGAAAAGTAATTGTTGGAGAACAAATTTATTTTCCAATTCACAAAGCCCGATAATTCCCGGCATATTCCACTCTCCGATATTTAATAGAACTTTAGAAATCTTAAGTTTCTTCTCTACGAATCGTTTCCATGTCCAATGTTTTTCTCCAAAAGGTGTAAATTCATCATCATTAGTTAAGGTATCATCGAAGCTATCGAAAAAATTTTCAAGATTATAAAAAACTACTCTTATTGAATTTGTGTCTATTGGAGGAGTATTTTTGTTTTGCCCCAAAATATTATTTAAAATAATTGAAAAAATAATTGCGAGAAAGACATATCTTTTAGAAATCATTTATTTAAAATATATTTTCAAAAATATTAAAAATTGCTTATAATTAATAAGTAATTTTTTCAAATTTGAAAAGTTGCCAATTATTGATTATTTTTGGCAAACTTTAAATATAAATGAAATTTAATTAAACTTTATGGATTGAAATTTGAATTAGTGATTGACTTTATTTTCCTTTTAAAGTGCAACAATAACAGCTTGTTAAAAAAAAAGTAAAAAAAAGTCATTTTTTAGGGTTACCTTTTTATAAAAAACAGAATTAATAGACGTATTGTGACGAAAAAAAGTGCAGACGAATTACTAAATGGAATTCGTCGAAATGATAAAGAGACTTTGGAAAGCATATACAAGGATTGCTTTCCTGTAATAAGATACCTTGTAGTTGTAAATAATGGAAATGAACATGATGCAAAAGACATTTATCAAGAAGGAATATTAATAATTTATCAAAAATCAAAAAATGATGATTTTAAAATTACCTGTGCTTTTAAAACATATTTGTATTCAGTGTGTAGATTGTTATGGTTGAAACACTTGGATGAAATAAAACAAAATAAATTAACATTAATAGAAGATGATCCGTTTAAAGATTATTATGAAAACATTCAATTAGATTATGAAAAAAATGAAAGATATCAGTTATACAGAAAATATTTTTTAACATTAAGCATTGATTGTCAAAGAGTATTAGAGTTATATTTTAGTAAGGTATCTTTAAAAACAATTTCAAAAATCATGGGTTATAAAAGTGATAAATATGCAAAAAAAAGAAAACATCAATGCAAAATAAGTTTAATTAAAAAAATAAAAAGGGATTCAAAATTTAAAGAACTAAACAATGAAGAATTATTTTAAATCAATTGATAAGTATTTCGAAGGTGAAATGAGTGAAAATGAACTCATTGAATTTGAAAAGAAAATGAAATCAAATAAAAAACTTAAGGCAGAAGTTGAATTTCAGAAGGAACTTCAAGATTCATTGAATGATAAGCAAATCTTTGATCTAAAAAACAATCTTGAAAAAATTCACAATGAAGCAAAAAATGCGCAAAATAGTGAAACAAATCAAGAACCTGTAGTTCGAGAACTATTCATTAAGAAAATTCAATTAGCTGCTGCCGTTATTATTATTATGATAATTGCCAGTAGTGTTTTCTATTTTATGAACAATAGAACAATGTCAAATGAAACACTTTATGGAATTTATTATGAGCCTGCAAAAACAATGTTAGTTGTTAGATCTGGAAACAATGATGAAGTAAATCTAATGCAAGCTTTGCAAAAATATAATCACAATGATTACGATGGTGCTATTGAAGTTTTTGAAAAAGACAATAGTAAAATGGCAAAATTCTTCCTTGCATTATCTTACATGGAAACAAATCGGGTTCTTGATGCGGTAAATTTGTTAAAAGCAATTATTGAAGAAAATGACAACCTATTTGTTGATCAGGCAGAATGGTATTTGGGCCTTTGTTACTTGAAATTGAATGAAACTGAAAAAGCTATTATCCAATTCTCAAAAATTTCGCAGTCAAATAGTATTTATAAAATAAAATCTGAAGAAATACTAAAAAACATTTAAAATAATTATAATTATAATGAATTAAGTTACCATTATATAATTAAGGAAAAATGAATCAAGAAGGTCATGCATTTATGCAATTTCATACACGTTTTTACCTACACTTAAATATTCGTTCTTATCTACACAATAAATATTTCCTTTTTAATTAATCCATTAAATCGCTATTAATTCAATTGTTGTAAATGCATGACCTTCTTAATTCAGAATTAATCCCATAATTTCCATAACATTTATTTCTTTCTTGCAAGCAATTTCCATTTATAAAACAAGAAGGAAAAAATTATCAAGCAAGTTAATATTGAAACAATCCATATAATTTTAGTATTGGGATTAGAAACTAATGGCCTTGTGTTTCCAATTCCAACATAAGCTGACCAAAAATACGGGTGAGATCCAATTTGATTTGCGGTAGTCAAATAATCTATTTTTGCTAATCTAATTGCTTCATCTTTTGAGAAACCTTCTTTAAGGTAGGAATAAAATCCTGCCATAATTTCAGAGCCGGAAACATCATCAACTTCCCATAAAGTCATAATTATACTTGGAACTCCTGCATAAATAAATCCTCTTGCCAGGCTCATTATTCCTTCTCCTCTTTGGAGTTTGCCACTTCCGGTATTGCAGGCGCTTAAAACAGCCATTCTTGCGTTTAATTCAAGGCTATATATCTCATAAGTGTTTAAAAAACCATCTTGGACAGTATCATTATCCAATGTAAAAATTAATTTTGAAAACATTGGATTTGTATCATTTACAATAGTATGCATAGCAAGGTGAAGAATATCAAAATCTTTCGATTTTTGTTTAAAATTTGATTCCGTAGCATCTGAATCAATCAATGAAATTCCATCAAATATTTCATTAATTTTTGAAATCTCACCCTTAGAATTAGGCAACTCGACCAAGAAACCATGAATTCCGTAAGAAAAAAGCAAGTGATTTGAATCAAGTCTTGTTGTGTTTTCATAGGTAGGCCCAATTAATAATACCTCATCGTTTACAGGGCTTTTATCCTCATTATTATTAAAAAGAAGATTTGCCGAATAAGAATAGCTGATATTATTTTTCTTTATTAAATAGGGCAAATTTCGGTAATCAATTTTTGAAGTATCAGGATTATCATATAATAATGTTCCAAAAGGGATGTAACCGAGTTTATCATCAGGAATAATGATTATTTTTTTTTCTTCAATTAAGTTTTCGATTGGAGATAATAGTGTTAGGTATAGTTTATAAGCGGCATCAACAAATTGCTTGTAATCTTGAAAACTGTGGTTAATAATAGAGTTTTTATTGAAAGAGTTCCTTACTGTAGCTATTTGAGAAAAATAAGTGCTGTCAATTGCTTGATCAATTACTTGAAATCTATCTTTGGTAATAGCAAAAATAAAAACTGAAGAATCTGAAACCGTAAACTCAACTATAATATCATTTGGATTTAATTTTTTTTGAATTTCGTGATAATTTTTTGTTGTTATATCATATTTTAATGAATAGTATTCCTTATTATTTTTTTCAAATTCCGCTATTAAACTATCGTATGCTTGATCATAAATAAAAATTTTGTCTTCCCATTGTCTAATTTTCTTTTCATCGGGATTACTTTTTATTTTTTCATCGTAAATTAATTTTTTATTTGTTCTGATTTTGTTTTGCAAGTTTTTTTCCAATTTTTGAAGAGATTCTGATATTCCACTGTAATCCATGGCTGCGACATTTTTCATTGAAGAAAAAAGTACAGCGGCTTTTGATTTTTCGGAAAAAGTAAATGCTTTTTCAAGATATTCATCTTTACCTGTTAAGTTGTATAATTGTATTGCGGTTTTTATTGCATTTGAAAAAGTTGATTTAATTATGTTTGAAAATATAAGCTTACTTTCTTCTGAACTTATATAACTTGTTTGTAAAGTATCGCTAACACAAATTGCACTTTCAAATGTTTTTAAACTTGTCTCCAGGTCATTAAAATAATTGTTTTTATTATATAACTCTAATAATGTTTCTGCTTTTCTTATTAATGCAACGAAAAGATTTGGATCAGGAATAAAATTATGAGATTCCATGCTAACATAATAATTTGTGTCCTTAAAATCAGGACTGATGGCGATCAAGGCTTTTTGAGAATATAATAATGCGCTATCTAATTCGCCGCTTAAAGAAAAAACTCTACTCAATTCGGTTTGCACATTTGCAACATCCCGATTTTTATTCCCGTATATTTCTATATAAATCTTATAAGATCTTTGCAGAAATTCTATACTCTTTTCATAATCTTCTTTAAGAGCTAAAAATGAACCATAATATAAATAATCAAGTGCCAGTTCTTTGTGTTCATAGCCCAGAAGATCAATAGTTTTTTCCATGCATTGCGCATAATAATTATCAGCTTGTTCGAGCTTATTTAATTTTTTATAAAGATTTGCCAGATTTCGCAAGGTTTTAATATCACTTATTGAATTTTTATTCTTAGACAGACTTTTATTATAATAATCAAATGCTTGAGGGTATTCTCCTTTTTTTTCATGGTATAAACCCATATTCATATAAAGGGCCAATATTCTTTGATCGTTTTTATCAAATTTTTCTAAATAAATACTTATTGCATTCCTTGTATATAATAAAGCTTTATCAAAGTTCTCCTTAAGATAGTAATATGTTCCCTTATTTTGATAAATCCCGCTTAATTTAAAATATCTATTTCCAAAATTATTAATATATATTTTTTCGGCCATATCGTAAAAATTTATAGCTTTTTCGAAATCATTGTTTAGGGACAAGATTCGCCCCACGTTTGAGTATATACTGGCAAGACTTGGTGAATTATCATCTAAAATATCTTTTTTAATATCTAATGATTTAAGAAGATAATAAATAGCGGAGTCGTTTTTACTTTGTATGGCGTAAATTATACCTATTCCCCGATAAGAATCTGCAATATCGTTACAAAACTTATTTGCCCTAAGTAAATCGTTTTTTAAGGACATATAATAATAATTGAGAGAACTATCATATTTCCCAAGAAAAAAAAAATTTGTACCTAAATCATAAAATGATTTTCCAAGAGTTGTGTCATTTTTTACATTTATATTTTTTTTCAAATTAATTGAGTTGTTCAAAAACTTAATAGAGTTTATAAAATCATGCTGGTTTAATGATATTGTTCCTTTAACATGAAGAACTTCTGCATATAAAAAACTATTAGTATCTGAATATGTGCGAATAATGTTCTCAGCGTCAGATAAATACTCCTTGGCTTTAATTATATCATCTTTTAGCTTATAAATATTACTAATATTAATCAAACAATTAGCTTGTGTTTCCCATTCGTTTAATAAAATGGAATTCTTTTCTGATTTTATATAATAGAAAATAGAGCTGTCATAGTTACCGTGATCTTCAAATTGTTTTGCTTTAAATAAAAAATCGGTCGTTTTAAGAGTATCAATTTCATCGGAAATTATTGAATTAGAAGATTTGATCTCTGAATAGAAAATTAATAGTATAAATACAAGTATTGGATAGAATTTAGAGAGTTTACTACAAATCATTACATCGCTATTAATTCAGGCAAATAATACACTGAAAAAACATTGCAAATTATAATAAATTTTTAAATGAAAAATAAAAAACTCATAAAAGTTCAATATTTGAACTTTTATGAGTTTTTCCTAATGAATCAAATTATTTAAAAGAACCTGATTATTTGTTAATTATCATTGATCCGTTTTCTATATAGTTTGATCGCCCTTCAACACTTATGTTATAAAAATATATTCCTGATTCCAATGAGGAACCATCGAATTTTATATTTTGAGTTCCCGCCGAATTAAACGATTCCGGCAAACTAAATACTTCACGACCTGCTAAATCAAATACTTTTAAACTCACCTTTGCATCGCTTTTTAGTTCATATTGTATAGTTGTGAATTGTTCAAAAGGATTAGGGAAATTAAAAATATTTTTTTCATTTTTTGAAATAATATTGAATTTGGGAACATTTAATGTTACTTCTGGAATTTTTCTTCCTTTTAAGTCAATAAAATAACTTTCATTGTTTATTTTAAAGTTTATTTCTTCGTTAGGAGTATTTGATTTTACAATAAATGTAATGTCTATAATACTTTCATTTTGGGGAATTTTTTGATCTGAAAAATTCAAATCCAACCATGAAATTTTTAATTCATCATTTGAAGTATAGAAATTAAGATCCGCAAAATTAGAAGTAACATTTTTTATTTCTATCAATTCAGAAGGATACTCAAAAGAAAGCCCAAAACTGCTTATTTCAATTTCATTTTTAGTTCTTATCGGAAAAGTGTATTCAATATTTGTAGAAATACTTTGTGAAATAATTGATATAAGTTTTACATATTGATCAAGACTTTTATCGGGATCGAAACTATTATTAACATCACCCTCTGCAATTCCACCAGGGCCGGTAATTTCTTTTGATTTTCCTTCTTCAACTATAATATTTAATGTTTCAAACACCCAATCGTCTGCAGGAAAAGCCTGGCCATATAAATACCAATAAATTGCTATTGCGTAAATGTCATTATAATTTAGTTCTCCATCTCCATTCACATCACCGGCCATAATAGCTAAAGGCTCTAATGGCTGGTATCCTTGTAGATATAATAATATTAGAAAAGCATCTTCAAGGTCAACTCCTCCCGGTTCAATTTCTGTTGAAGCATTAATATAATATTCGCCTTCTGCAATATTTGAAAATTCATAGGTTCCGAATTGATCAGTGAAATCTGTTGCAATAATATTCCCTGCCAAATCACTTAGTGTTACTGTAACTTCTTCAATAGGTTTGTTTTCATCACCATGATACAAAATTGTACCGGATACTGATTGCTGTGAGTATGATAATAATACGCAAAATAATAAAAATGTGGTTGTTAAGACTTGTTTTTTGATATTTTTTTTCATAATATTTTGAACTTTGGATTTATAATTTTTAAAATTAAAAAAATAATTAATATAATAATTAATACACGTATTAATTCCGAAATTAAGGAAAAGGTAACCCTATTGTTGAAAAAAAAAATTAAAAAAAAATAAAAATAATTTTATATCGCTGATAATCTGAGCAAACCAAAAAAAAATAAAAGAATATTTATTGGTATGGGTTACCTTTTGCCAAAAAAAAGAATTAATCACTGAGAAATGATTCTTAAAAATTGAATAAAATGTATAAAAAGATGACTGAACTTACTTACGAAGAATTGTTAAAACAGATTAAGGAGTATAAAAGAAAATTGCGTGAGAAATCACTTGAAGCAGAAAAATTGAAATCAAATTTTTTGGCAAATATTTCCCATGAACTTAGAACTCCATTAAACTCAATAGTTGGGTTTGCAAATTTATTGAATGATAGTCAGCTTAATAATGATGAAATGAAAACATATATCCGCGAAATAAACCGTGGTAGTGAATCCTTCCTTAAAGTTGTTGAAAATATAATTCAACAAGCTGATATAGAAACTAAAAGAGTTGAAATGCTTGAAGAAGAATGCTCTGTTGACAATATTTTGGATGATTTATTTTCTTCCTATTCGGACACTCTGAAAAAAAATTCAAACTTAGGACCCGAGCTTAGGCTTAATAATAAAATAAAAAAAAAAATAAAAATTTTTACTGACCCCAAAAAACTTAAATACATATTATCAAACCTTATAGACAATGCAATTAAATTTACAAGTGATGGTTATGTTGAGTTTGGATACATGATTGAAAATGATGACACAATTAAATTCTTTGTTTCCGATACAGGAATAGGTATCCCTAAAGATAAATTAAATGTAATATTTGAAAAATTTAGGCAAGTCGAAGAAGGAATGACTAGACAGTACGGTGGTTTAGGAATTGGGCTGACAACTTGCAATAATTATGTTGAAATGTTTGGTGGTGAAATGAATGTTGAGTCTATCTATGGAGTTGGTTCTAATTTTAGTTTCACCATTCCCATGAGACAATCTGTCTTAAAAATACCATGTAAGTATATCGATAAATTAGCTTGTAGTATGAGTTAATATCTTTTTTTTTTGATTTTGTAATTAATTTTTATTCAAATTTTTAATTGCTTCCATTGCACAGTTTCTGTCTTAATATTTATTCTTGTTTATGTTTTTCGGAAAGCAAAAATTTGGAAATAATCTTATTTAAAAATCAAGTTCCATTTGTGGATTCTTTTTTTCTGAATTAGAATTATCGCTTTTAATGGATTTTGGTTTACCGGGTTTTATCTCTTTATTTTCAGGTAATGAATTTTCTTTGGATGTCAGAATTTCCTGTTCGCTAATATTTTCCTTTTCAGACTTATTTGTGATAAGATCCTCATTTTCTTCATAAGGAAGCGGCTCAAGCATTTTTATTGATTTAACCTCATAGGTCGAGATGCGTTTCCCTTTAGCTTTGTAGCTCTTAATTCCAATGAATTCGTGGATATTAATTATTTCTTCAAGTACTTTTTTATTTGTGCATTCATCGAAAGTAACTTTAATTACCGGAAAATGATCAATGCTGAAATTCAATATTTTTGAATCCTTGCTTTCAGGAATAAACAAGCTTTTTTTATTTGTAATTTCCGGTTGAAAACGCTTTATATATTTTTGTTTTAGTTTTCCATCATAATAAATAACACTAAAAATTCTTTTAGGGTCAAATTTCTCAATAAGGATCAAGTTTTCGTCAAAATGATTTGAAATATCATAATTAACAACCTTAAATTCACCGGATTGATAAACAGTTAGGATTTTTTCATCACCAATAAATGCCCCGAGATATTTTCCTCTTTCTTCGGTATTAAGACGATTTACGGTATCATCGTACCAAATATCACGAGCACCCAAAGTTGAAACACCTTCCTCTCGCTGCACGATGCTTCGAACCTGATTACGAGTAAGAGTATTCCCTGTAGCACTTCGGCCCTTTATTGCAAGTTCACTAAAATCATATTCAAATGATAATTTTCTCAATTTAGGCTTTGGACGCAGCATAACTTTAACAATTTCTGCTTCTCCATTTGGATTTGCCGTAAAATACAAAATCTTGGAATCTTCGTTGCCTTTGGTTAACAAGTATTCCTTATCACGTGTAATGCCTTTCACAGGAAAACGCTTCACATAAACTTTACCTTTTTTCCCGTCACGATAGATCATATTATAAATTGTTCGATCATCATTTTTCTTGAATATATCAATATGAATAATATTCTTTCCGACAAATGTTTTAGTAGAAACTTTTGTTATTAATAAAGTTCCATCATCTCGAAATACAACAATATCATCTATATCTGAACAATCACACACAAATTCGTCTTTTTTAAGAGATGTTCCTGCAAAACCTTCTTCACGATTTACGTAAAGTTTTTGTGTAGCGGCGGCCACCATTGAAGCCTGAATAGTATCGAAATTTCTTATCTCTGTTTTTCTTTCACGTCCTTTGCCGTATTTCTTTTTAATTTGTTTGAAATAATTTATTGCAAAATCAATAAGGTTTGCTAAGTGGTTTTTTACTTCATCGATCTCAAATTCAATACCTTTTATAATATCATCAGCTTTGTAAGAATTAAATTTCGAAATTCGTTTGATCTTTATTTCAGTTAGTCGAATAATATCGTCATTGGTAATCTCTCTTAAGAATAGTTTGTGATAAGGAATTAAAGCTTTATCAATAGTTTCGATTACCGATTCCCAAGTTTCACACTCCTCGATTTTTCGATAAATTCGTTTTTCGATAAATATTTTTTCGAGCGAGGCAAAATGCCATTGTTCTTCAAGTTCTTTTTTACGAATTTCAAGTTCCTTTTTTAATAAATCAACTGTTTTATCTGTCGAAATTTTCAAAATTTCTTTAACACCAAGAAATACAGGTTTGTCATTTTGAATAATACAGGAATTAGGAGAAACTGAAACTTCGCAATTCGTAAAGGCATAAAGTGCATCAATTGTTGTATCAGGTGAAACTCCGGGAGCGAGATATATCAGAATTTCAACATTTTCAGCTGTATTATCATCAATTTTTTTTATTTTAATCTTGCCTTTATCGTTTGCAGTAATAATTGATTCAATCAAGGATGATGTTGTTGTTCCAAAAGGAATCTCGCTGATTACTATAGTTTTCTTGTCTTCTTGATGTATTTTAGCTCTGATTCTAATCTTTCCTCCCCTTAAGCCATCGTTATACTTCAAGACATCAATCTGTCCTCCGGTTTGAAAATCAGGAAAAATTTCAAATTCCTGATTATTCAATATTTTTATTGAAGCATCAATAAGCTCGTTGAAATTATGAGGTAAAATTTTTGAAGCTAAACCAACTGCAATACCTTCAACACCTTGTGCCAATAATAAAGGAAACTTTACAGGAAGTGCCAAAGGTTCTTTATTGCGTCCGTCGTAAGATGATTTCCAAATTGTTGTCTTAGGATTAAAAAGAACTTCAAGGGCAAATTTTGATAAACGTGCCTCAATATAT
Organism: Bacteroidales bacterium; assembly: GCA_016342645.1. Classification (GTDB taxonomy): domain Bacteria; phylum Bacteroidota; class Bacteroidia; order Bacteroidales; family JAEINX01; genus JAEINX01. The sequence continues at coordinate 15,683 of JAEINX010000050.1, forward strand.
CGTGGGGCTGCAGCACTGTCACCGGTCAAAATATTTCCCCAATTTCCTTGAGCATCGATCAGTAATTCTTTCTGTCCCAAATGAACCAAAGCATCACCGATTGAAGCATCACCATGAGGATGATATTTCATCGTATGACCGATAATATTGGCAACTTTATTGTATCTGCCGTCGTCGAGGTCTTTCATGGCATGCAATATGCGGCGATGAACAGGCTTAAGTCCATCATTAACAGCAGGCACTGCCCTTTCAAGAATTACATAAGAAGCATAATCAAGAAACCATGTTTCGTACATTCCCGAAAGATGTATGGTTTTGTGGGAATCATTTTGTTGTGATTCTATATTTTTCTGTTCGATATCTCCAATTTGTGTATTCTTATCTTCCATATTTGATTTCAATTCCTATCCTAATATTTTGCATTTAATTATTCTGCCATTTTTTTACTTCTAAATATGCAGCATTCTCATCACTCCATCCTAATAATTCTACTCTTCCTTTTCCTTTATAGTTTAAAAACCAATCCTCGATGATCTGTTTCACTTTAGGGTATTTTAAAGAAAATTCATTAAAATCCCGGACTTTAATTATTCTGATTTCTTCCAAAAAAGGAATTGCAATAATTTTAGTATCAATTTCTCCACTATCGTTAAGAAGTAAAACTCCAATTGGAATTATTTCAATAATACTTCCACTTACTTGCGATTCCGAAATAATAAGCACATCCAATGCATCTCCATCACCACCTCTTTGTTTATCCATTTTTGTTGAAGGAATGAAGCCATAATTTCCGGGATAAGGTAAAAAATCAATAATCCGTTTCTTACCCTCAATTGAATCAACAATAATTTTTTTCAAATTATAATTATATTCCAATTTATGATTTGTTCCGGCAGGAATTTCAACAATAGCCTGTAAAACATTATTTTTAGAAAATGTCGGCAGCAAATCCAGATCATTATTTCCACAAGATGAAACAATCAGAGCTATCAGGAACAATTTAAAAATATTTGGAAATTTTATTTCCATAAGCGAATAATTAATACTTCACAAAGCAGAAAAACAAGGGCTAAAATAATAAAAAACTTCCATAATTGAATACCATTAGTCAGCTCCTCTAAAGTTTGTGATAATGATTTATTATCGTCAACTATCATTGAGATTTTATCAAAATTCATTTCATCTAAAGCTTCCTGAATTTCACTTTCCGATAAATAATCTAATTCCGATTCCTTTCGATTGTAATTATATGAAATTCCCATTATATTTTCAATGCCTTTGTTTAAAGTGTAATTTTCTGCCTTTTTTATCTGATAGTGTGTTAGTAGTCTTACTTGAAAATTTTGATTTTTATATTCCGGTATAATTTCAAAATCCGAGTTATTTTCATTAATTTTATAAACAAGTTTTTCGTTTTGTGAATTTTTTAAATTTAATTCAATTACTTCGTTTTCACCAATTGTATAATATAATTTTCCTGATGGCTTACTAAGCAAAGCAATGTTATACATTGTAGGGACAAAGATTGGGTGAACCGGGAAATTTGAAAATTCGGTAGAAAGCGAGCTTGCGAGCACATAAACCTTTCCTTTTTTATTTGATTGAACGCTGAGAAAATTATCTCCATTTTGTAAAAAAAGCAGAGTTTCTTCGTTTGTTTGTGATGATCTCATTTTTTCAAAGTGTGAATGAACAACAGGTAGGTCAATGTTTGCCGGAAGCTTTTTCTTAGTATCATCACCATTATCGATATTTTCAAAAACATCAGCATAAACCGCATGATCCAAATTAACATCGCTTACATTTATTGAATTTGTGTCTTTTCTAATTAGTGTTCTGGCATTTAAAGAAGTTAGAAAATCTTTATAGTTTTCTAAATCAAGGCCGTAGGATGGAATAATAATTATGCTTCCTCCATTTTCAACAAATCTTTTAATTTCCATACTCAAACCGGATGAAACATCATCAAGTTCGTTCAGAATTATCAAATTAAAATTGTTTAATGAAGAATAATCTATGCTTTTTTCAAGGGTATTTTGAAAAATAAAAGCCGAATCATTTCCATAGATAGAATTTAAGTAAATACTTTCTTTTGAGCCATTAATACATAAAATTCTAATTTGTGAACTTACTGAAAATGAAAAATAAAACTTATCGTCATACGTGATTGGATAATCAGTGATTTCAAGAACGGCATTTTGTATTCCAATTTCGTAATTTGAAAATATCAAAGGAATTTCGCATGAAGAGCCGGGATCAATATCGAAACTTGCCAATGCTTTTTGCTTTTTATTAATTATAAGTTTAACAGGAATTTTTTCATAACTAACATCTGACGAATTCTTTATCCTCACAAATAATTTTACTTGCGAATTAATTTGTTGAACCGGAGATTCAAACCAACAAGAGTCAATAAAAAGATTATTAGTCATCTCTGAAAAAACAGGAATTAAAAAAGTATGAATGCTAGTATCGTTTTCGAGCAAATTAATATCGCTAATACTTTTTTGAAAATCTGAAATAATGTATGCCGATTTATCGTGTTCAGGTTTAGAGTCAAATAATTCAATTTGTCGTTTGTTTACTTCCGAAATACTTTTTACAGCCGGTGAAAGCGATACATTTTCCAGCATCTCAAAAAATTCATCACGACTTACAAAATGCTGATGAATAGGTTCAAAATCGTTTGTAAGAAGTTGAAAAACATCTGATGGTTTATAAATTGACGCTATTGCAACTGCTTTCGATTTTGCTTCGTCCAATAAATTTCCACTTTCTGATTCCGCCTCAAGGCTAAATGAATTATCAATAAAAATATTTACGGCATTAGCCCCTCCCCGATTTATCAAACTTTGATTAACAGGAATGAATGGTCGTGAAAATGCAAAAACCAAACAAACGATTGCTAAAATCCTAAATAATAAAATTAACAAATGCTTGATCTTTGATTTCTTTTTTGTCTCTTGTTTAATTTCTTTTATAAATTTCACATTTGTAAAATAGACCTTTTTATATCTTCGGAAATTAAATAAGTGAATTATTATAGGTATTGAAATTGCGGCAAGACCAAATAAAAAAATTGGATTAACAAATTCCATAGTATTTTTTCTCTTCTATTGACGTAAAAAATTATTGAGCAAATTTAGACTTTTTTCAAACTCGACAAAAAACAGTTTTTGTTTTTGTGTTTAAATTTTTCTTTAAAAAATTAGAAATCCGAATAAAATTAAGGTGATTTTTTTTTTGGGTGTAAAAAAAAACTAATTTTTTTTCTCTTCCTAATATTCTGTAAAGATGTTAATTAGCAAGGTTTCTTATTTAGATTCATTATAAATTACAAAAAAAGCACTAACAAAATCCATTTTTTGCAATTAATAGAAAAAGAGAAGACTTTTTTTCCTAAAAAATTTAAGAAAAAAGCATCATTTTTTAAAAAAAATTGAAATGAAAACACATTACATTAGTTGGTGGAATCTTGAGAATTTATTCGATACTTTTGATTCTGAAAATAGGCCCGAATGGCTTGCTAAAGAATTGTCGGGTGAGCTAAAAGGATGGACGAAAGAAGTGCTTGAAAAAAAGCTCGAAAATCTTTCATTGGTGATTAAGCAGATAAATTCAAATAATGGCCCGGATATTCTGGGCATCTGCGAAGTAGAAAGCGAATTTGTTATCCGAAAATTTATACAAAAACTTGATATTCCAAATAGAAAGTATGAAGTAATTCATATCCACACTAACGATAAGCGAGGAATTGACATTGCTTTCATTTATGATAAAAACAAATATACTTTTGATGGGAAAATTTTTCACTATGAAGTTATGAAACGCTCGGCAACACGTGATATACTTCAAGCCGGTTTTACAACAAAAAACAATAATCGCTTAATATTGATTGGGAATCATTGGCCATCACGTTCAGGAAGTCAATATAAATCTGAGCCTTATAGAATGATGGCCGGTGAAACATTGAGTTATTGGCTAAAGAAAATCATGGAAATTCATAGCGATAAAGCAGCTGTAATAGTCATGGGTGATTTCAACGATGAGCCTTTCAATCGATCGCTTCGTGAATATGCTTTAAGCACAAATAACAGAAAAAAAGTTGTTTACGGAAAAAATCCGTATTTATATAATTTAATGTGGAAACTTTATGGAGAAAAAAAAGCAACTTATGTTTTTAACTCCGATTTACAAATTATTGACCAGTTTTTGGTTACAAAAGGACTGCTTTTGTCAAGCAGTGTGTTTTCTTGCGATGAGTCCTCCGTGCGTATCGAAATTTTTGATAAAATGGTAAAAGGCCGATATAATACCCCGATACGCTTCGGAAGGCCATCTAAAAAAAGTAGTTTTAATTTTGACGGTTTTAGCGACCATTTACCAATTTCGTTTATTGTAAAAGAAAAATGAAAACAATGTCAATTAAATATATTTATAAATTATCGGGATTTATTTATATTTATTTCTACTTCCCGAAACTTAAAAATAAGGGTAACCTCTTAAATATGAAACGCATGAAAAGTCTTTATCAACTATTAGAATGCCCAATGCAGGCAAACATCAGCAATTCGGAAATCGACCAATTCAATGATTCATTAATTAGAGAACTTTCTATCAATTGTCCACTATCTGAATTTCATCCCGAATGCCCATTTCGCTTTCTTCATCGAATGCCATTTCAAGATCAAGCAAATTATATTAACAATATTAGCATTAAGGATAAACAAGAACTCATTGATGAACATAATAGATTACTTTCAATTGAAGAAAAAGATATTTTTGGGAAAATATTTTTAAAATAGAATATGCTTTTTGAACCGAAATTAAAATTGCTTTGCGGCTTAAAAAACTACAATCTGTTTAAAAAATCAAGAGGTAGTTTGCCGAAGGAATACATAATATATTAATCATTTCGAGGAAACGATAAGCAAACCTGAGCACCTCCCTCAACCCTGTTTTTTGCTGAAATTGAGCCGGAATGTGAATCCATCACTAATTTTACGGCAGCTAAACCAAGCCCCAAACCTTCGGAGTGCATTAAATCATCGGTGGAAAAATATTCAAAAAGTTTGCCCAATGCCTCTTCAGAAAAACCCGGCCCCTGATCACAAATTTCAATATTTATAGCTTTATTATCCACAAAAGTATTTATAAAAATTTGTCCGTTTTCGGGGGAATATTCAATTGAATTTTCCAGGATATTTACTAATGATTTCTGAATAAGGTCAAAATTAGTGATAATGTTAATATCTCTTGTGAAATTACTTTTAATTTTGATATTTGCTAAATCTAACTTTTCCTGCACTTCTTCCAATGCTGATAAAATAATTTTTTCCAAATTCATTGTTTTCATTTCAAAAGTATATTTCTCGGCATTCAGTTGGGTAATTAACAGAGCCATTTCAGAAAATCGTACAAGTCGGTCGGAAGATATTTTTAAATATTTAATAAATTCTTCGTGTTCGGTTGAAGCCAATGAATCAAGCAAAATATTGGCAAATCCCGAAATTCCATTTAAAGGTGTTCGTAATTCATGGCTGATAATAGTAAGAAAATCAGATTTGGCCTTTTCAAGAGTTGAAAGTTTTTCGTTTGCTTCTTTTAACTGAGCTGTACGTTCTGTTACTTTTTGTTCAAGTATTATATTAACAGATCTTAATTGTTCTGTTTTGTCTTTAAGTGATAAATGTGTTCGAACACGAGCCAAGAGCTCCTCGGCGTTAAAAGGCTTGGTTACATAATCAACAGCACCAAGTTTGAGTCCTTTTACAATACTTTCTTTTTCGACTTTTGCTGTCAAAAATATAATGGGAATATCTTTTGTTTTTGAATCACTTTTTAGTTGACGACAAACTTCATAGCCATCAACAACAGGCATCATAATATCTAACAATATCAGATCGAATATATTTTGTTTTACGGCCGCAAGTGCTTCTTTCCCGTTCTGAGAATATGATAATTGATAATTTTCAGCCATCAGAATATTACCCAAAACCTGAATATTCTTTGGAACATCATCAACTATTAAAATCCTAAAGTCTTTATTTTCTTTGGAATAATTCATATTGTCTCTTATGTGAATCATGTAATTAAATTGGTCATTCGTTTAATAATTATGTTGCAATATAATAACTTTTTTGCAAATTTGAATAAAATTATAAAAATGTTTTAAGTTTTTCCACGATATCCGGAAAAGAATTTAGTGATGTGTCCATGCTCACAATATCAAAACTTTTTGCAAATAATACTAAATTATTACCGTAATTCTCAAGGTATTCAAAAGAATATTTAGAACCTATTTCTTTTATTTTTGTTCCAAAATCAATTATTTCGTGCACAAAATGGTTTTTCTTAATATTTTTCCAATCAACAAGGAATTCCTTTTCAAGAACATTAATTATCTCAGCTAAATTTTCTTTTATATTGTCTGTGAGAATAATATCGGATTCACGAGCTTCAGTTTCATCACCAACTTTTTTTCTTTTATATTTCAAATAATTACACACTTCATAAAAAAGTTCCGAAATCAATGTCGGTTTCATGAGATAAGAATTAAATCTTTTTTTAGAAACTAAATCATTACTACTTCCTAGAACTGATGCAGTCAATGCAATTACCGGTATATTCATTATACTTTTGTCTTGCCTAATCACTTTAACCGCCTCGAATCCATCCATAATCGGCATTCTAATATCCATTAATATCAAATCGGGTTTAAATTCTCGAGCGGCAATAATTGCTTCTTGTCCATCTTCGGCAAAAATGGTTTTTATTTTTGTTTTCTCGAAAATCTCTTTTATTAAATTTCTGTTAGTCAGATTATCATCTGCAACAAGAATAGTAGCCTCTTCAAAATGAATATTTTCGTAATCGAATAATTTTTCGACTATTGTTTCGGTTTTTTCTTGCGACACATAAACATCATGCAATAAAATTTCAAAAATACTACCCTTACCAACCTCACTTTTTAATTTGATCTCACCTCCCATCAAATTAACAAGCCTTTTAGAAATTGCCAGGCCTAAACCTGTACCTCCATACTTTTTTTCATCCTGCCCGTCTTGTTGTTCAAATGATTTAAAAATACTTTCATATTGAGATTTTGGCACACCAATACCTGTATCTTCGACAGATATCAGTAACTCAATTTTCTTTTTATCATCTGATTCTCCAATAATTTTACTTTTTAATTTAATATATCCGATATCTGTAAATTTTATGGCATTTCCAATGATGTTAAATAATACCTGTCGTAGCCTTGCCTCACTCAAGATCAAACTATCAGGTATATTGGGATCAATATCAGAAATAAATTCGAGATTTTTTTGTAATATTTTTATAGAAAATATTTGCTCTATTTCTCTTAGGACAGGTTTTAAATTCAATGGTGCATATTGAATTTCAAGTTTTCCGGCTTCAATTTTTGAGAGATCAAGAATATCGTTAATTAATGTCATTAAGCTTTTTCCACTCGACTTTATTGAATCAACATAGGATTTCTGTTTATGATCGGAAATTGTTGTTCCAAGCAAATCGGCAAATCCAAGAACTGCATTCATCGGTGTTCTAATCTCATGGCTCATATTTGCCAGGAATTCGCTTTTTACTTTATTTGCTTTTTCGGCTTCATTCTTTGCTAAAACCAATTGTTCTTCAACATGTTTAAGTTGTGTAATATCGGAGTCGATTGCTACAATCAGCCTTACATTATTATTTTTCTCGAAAATGGGAGTTAAAGTTGTTTGAGTCCAAACAGTTTTTCCAAATTTATTAACAAATTGAGATAAATACATTACTGATTCCTTCAAACTAACAGCTTGCTCGAATAGCTTTGTCATATCGGGATGAGAACTTGAATTAAATATATTTGAATTTTTATTCTGTTTATATTCTTCAAGGCTATAGCCATACAACCTTGTAAATCCATCGTTAACCCATTCAATTTCCCCATCTGAATTTGCTATAATAATTGCATTATCTGTTTCACTGGCAACAATTGAAAGTTTTTCCAATTCATGGTTTGTAATTTCAAGTTTACGAGCTTGCTTGAAAATTTCTTCTTTTTGTTTATTTATTTCCAGATTCTGTTCTTCAAGCAAAATATTTGCATTCTTTTTCAAATTGAATTGCCGAAGCAACAAAACTGAAAAAATAATTATTATAAGAAGAATAAAAAGGGCTGCAAAAATCAATAGCCTTTGATTTTTTAATGCAGCGTCTTTTTTTTCCGATTCAAATTGAGATTCTATAAGCTGGCGTTCAATGATTTCAGTTTTATATTTTGTTTCATAATCTGCAATTCGATCGCTGGTTTCAGAGTAAATACTATCTTTAAATTCTGCATATAAAATATGATATTTCAATGCTTTTTGGCAATCGTTCTGCTTGAAATATAAATCAAATAAGCTATTATAAATATTCATAAGCTCCTGTCTTGAATCAATTTCTTTTGCGATATTTAAGGCCCGAGTTAGAAAATGATGAGCTTTATCGTATTCTTCAAGATCATTATAGAGTGCACCAATATTAAATAATACCGATGCTTTACCCAGTCTATTTTGAATTTCTTCATTTATCTTCAACGCTCTTTCATAATACTCCAGTGCAGGTTTAATGTCTCCAGCTCCTTGACTCAAGTAACCCATATTACTTAAAATAATGGCCGTTACATTATCATTAATTGCTTCATTCAACATTAATGCCTGATTAAAGTATTCTAAAGCAAGAAAACCACTATCTAATTCCTGATATACTGCACCTAAATTTGTTAAAGGATTTGCCATTAAAGCAGTATCATGAATCTGACGTGAAATCATTAATGCTTCTTTATAATATCTTAGAGCATTATCATATTCTTTCATAGCATGATAAATGTTTCCGATATTATTATTTACATTAGAAATACCTTTTTGATTTTCAGTTTCTTCATTTAATTTTTTCTGTTTTAGGTAGCTTTGAATGGCTAAATCATATTGTCCCCATCTTTTGTATGCAACTCCAATATTATTATAGCAAGCTGCAACTGCATTTGTGTCACCTATTTTAAAATACAAATTAAGAGCCAAAGTATAATTTTCTATGGCCTTTTCATAATTATTTACCTTTAAAAGATATGCTGTTCCTATACTTTTATAAATGTTTGCCTCATCGGTTTTATTGTTTTGTTCCTGTGCTAAAATCAAAGCAGATTGATACGATTCAAGGATTTTTTCAGGAGAATCGGCCCAATACAGTCCGGCTAATTCAAGAAAAACATTCTTCTTTTCTTCAATTGACAAAGGTTTATCATCATTATTTTCTAAAAGCATCTCCAGACTATCAATTGCATATTGATTTTGAGCAATCATTACTTGGCTCGTAAAAAATAGACTTAAAAAAATACAAAATATTTTTTTCATACCTTTTTTTTATTTCTGACAAAATTTGCTTTGCAAGATTATATTTAGCAGAATTTCAAAGTTAATATCTTTATATAAGTATTTCAATTAGATTTCTTAACAAATTTATTAGTGAAAGAATATCTTTTACTATTTAGTTTTAACAAATATATTCCATCATTCAAATGCTTTATTGAAATCTGATTTGTCAATTTATTTAGCTCTCCTTTACATATTCTTTCTCCATTAACATTATAAATATCATATTCTGAATCATGTAAGTCAAAATTAGCTTGAATTTTTAAAAAAGTTTGAGCAGGATTTGGAGTAAGTATTATGTTAGGTAAATTGGAATTATTTAGCGGTTGATCAATTGCTGATATTGGCGAAAACAATTCATATATATCATAAGAAACAGGCTCATGCTGATATGCCGGATTTCCATTATGATGGACTGAGAGATTTAATATTCCTAATTCGGGAATAACTTGCATAAATTGCAAGTTGGAAGAAGATGAATTTGAATGATCTCGCATAATATTCCAATTTTCAAGTGAACTAATATTTATGCCATCTCCAATTGCATTCACAACGCTATTATACCTTCCGCAATAATGCTGATGATTATTTCTTTTTATCTCATAATTAGCAGCATAAAGATTATCGCCGGGAATATTATCAGGATATGAATTGCTTCTGAAAGTTATTAAAGGAGGCATTGGGGCCAATTCTGCAACGAGAGCTGTAAGACTATCAGCTCCGGTTGTTGCAGAAGCAAGGGCGGCAACAATATACCCATCTGCAAAGCCATTGACGTTTTGAACAATGGCATCTCTAATATCTTGAACATTATTATGTCCGTCATTATTAAAATCTTTTTTCTCAATAGCTTTTCTTAAAGTAAACCAAATCGGTTCATATCCCATATTGTGAGACGTACTTCCGTTAAAATCACTCATCATGTGTTGAAAAACAGCTACCTGACTATTTAATCCCGATAAAACACTCATTTGTCCGGCAAAACCTATCATTATCCATGGCTGTTCGTCAAGCTCCGATGGAAGATAAATTGCCATCACCTGATTATTTATCAAGACATTGTAAGAGGACCAGTCGAGATGTCGTGAAATTACAGATTTACCGTCTAAGTCGGTATTTGCAGTGGCATCGCCCCAATCCATAAGGCTGGAGCAACCTAAAGTATCGGAATAAATACCAAGCAATTTTATCAAATCAAGAAAAGAATTATAAACCAGCCCATCAATATAATCTATTCCGGCAGTATTAGTTCCTGCCGAATCCATTCCGGCAATTAAGGCCTTAGACTCTTCGAAATATATCGAATCAATAACGAGGTCTTCTCCTTTAATAATAATATCACGAGCCTCGTCAAGATGGGTTCCGAAAATCGGTAAAATATAACCATTAACAATATTTGTGATTTTGTCGCCTAAGAGATAACCATAGGCAAATCCTCTTTCCTGATGTGTTCCCCAAAGTTTCACAACTGTCAAATTATTCGAATCGGAAACAATTATTCCGTTAATATTTTGGCTATATGAAAA
>JAEINX010000051.1 GCA_016342645.1 Bacteroidales bacterium
TTTTTTAGATTGAATAATTACTTTACTTAATTGACAAATCTTCTTTCCAGACCCTCAAAATAAATTTTAGCCTAAAATAATACCAAAAAATTGATATATTGTAATATTGTTTTGAAATCATCTAATTTTAAAAACATCTTTTCCATTAAAACCATATAAACATTTAACCATAAAGGTTTTGATAAAACTTAAAGATAAATTTAACTTATCAGACCCCAGTTTGCTTTATTTTTACTTAAATTTTTAAGCTGTTTAAAAATAACCTCATTTTTATCGTTTTTAAAAAATGGATCATCATTAATCATTTGTGTTGCCAACGACCGAGCAAGTTTTAATATTTCGGCATCTTTAATTATATCGGCAATTTTTAAATCAAGTATCCCGCTTTGTTGAGTTCCGCTTAAATCGCCGGGCCCTCTTAGTTTAAGATCCATTTCTGCAATTTCAAAACCATCTGATGTCTGAACCATAGTCTCAAGGCGTTTTTTCCCTTCAGCAGTAAGTTTATAAGCTGCCATTAAAATACAAAATGATTGGTCTGCACCTCGCCCTACACGCCCTCTTAATTGATGTAATTGAGATAAACCAAAACGTTCGGCATTTTCGATTACCATTACAGTTGCGTTTGGAATATCTACGCCAACTTCTATGACTGTTGTTGCAACCATAATTTGAGTTTCTCCTTTAATAAAGCGTTGCATTTCAAAGTCTTTATCTTTTGATTTCATTTTACCGTGAACTATGCTAATGGCATAATCCGGTAAAGGAAAATCTCTCGAAATACTTTCATATCCATCCATTAAATGTTTTAAATCCAGTTTTTCCGATTCTTCAATTAATGGATAAACAATATAAATTTGTCTGCCTTCCTTAATCTTTCTTCTAATAAAACCGAATAATTTTAAACGTTTTGAGTCAAAAAAAAGATAAGTTTTAATTGCTTTACGTCCTGGAGGCATTTCATCGATAATAGAAAAATCAAGGTCTCCATAAACGGTCATTGCAAGAGTTCGGGGAATTGGTGTAGCGGTCATTACAAGAATATGAGGAGGAATAATATTTTTTTTCCACAGTTTTGCCCTTTGTGCTACTCCAAAACGATGTTGCTCATCAATAACAACAAGCCCCAGATTTTTAAATTTCACAACATCTTCGATTAAAGCATGAGTGCCGATTAAAATTTGAAGTTCGCCATTTAAAAGCTTTTCGTGAATGGTTTTTCGTTTTGCGGTTTTTGTTGAACCTGTTAATAATTCAATGTTTATTTCGCTATTTTTAAGTAATTTGTTAAAGGTTTCAAAGTGTTGATTTGCCAATATTTCGGTGGGAGCCATTACACATGTTTGAAAATTATTATCCAAAGAAATGAGCATGGTCATTAAAGCTACCAGGGTTTTTCCGCTACCTACATCACCTTGAAGGAGTCTGTTCATTTGCTTTCCCGATCCTAAATCAGATCGAATTTCGCGTATCACCTTTTTTTGAGCATTAGTCAGTTCAAAAGGAAGTTCGTTTTTATAAAAACTATTTAAATAATCGCCAACTTTATTAAATTTAAAACCGTTAAATTTTTGAATTCTGATTAGTTTTTGTTTTAACAGGCTCAATTGAAGGAAAAAAAATTCTTCGAATTTTAGTCTAACAGAAGCTTTGTTTAAAATTTCCGGATTTTTAGGAAAATGAATATTTGTTATTGCTTCATCTCTTGAAATAAATTTATATTTGCTTATTATGTCTTCAGAAAGGGTTTCAGAAATCTTATCCTTGGCTTTTAGCATTAATGCCTTCATTAATTTTGCAATACCTTTTGAGTCAAGTCCTCTTGATTTTAACTTTTCAGTTGAATTGTATAAACCCGAAAGAGATTCGCCCAATCCTTCATTTTCATCCGATAAAAGTGAAACATCGGGGTGAGGAATATTTATTTTTCGATTAAAAACATTAGGTTTCCCAAAAACAACATATTTTTCATTTGCCTTGAACTTATCTTTCAACCATCTTATTCCCTTGAACCAAACTAATTCAATTGTTCCTGTTTCATCGAAAAAGTCGGCGGTCATACGTTGGCCATGGGTTTTGCCTATAATTTGGATGTTGGAAATATTTCCAATTATTTGAACATAGGGTAAATTGATGTTTATTTCATTGATTTTATAGAATTTGCTTTTATCAATATAACGATAAGGGAAATAAGTAAGCAAATCGGCAAAACAAAAAACACCTAACTCCTTATTAAGCAATTCTGCTCGTTTTGGCCCTACGCCGGGCAAATAAGTAATTGGTGTTTCAAAAAATTTATTCGACATTCTTAATATAAAATAACAAAATATTTTTCGATTTTATCAATTGCAAATTTATCAAATTTTGATATTAAAGCATAAAAAAAGCCATCCCGAAAAGGATAGCTTTTTTAAAATAAGTATATTATGATTAATACTCCCAAAGATCATGTTCAAATTTAAAAAGGTCGTTTTTAACTCTTTCGGCTTCAAGCAAAGCATCGAGCCCAACGGCATATTCGTTTATCCATCTGTCGTAAACATTTTCTTCTTTCAACACAGTGCTTGAAAAATATCTTTTCCAAAAAAGATCATCGTACGACATTTTTTTGGCATCATTATTTATGTTAAATACGTCGTGATTAGCAAAAATAGGCCTTGCTTCAGGAAAATATATCCAAAAGATAGATTTTGCCCCTTTTCTTTCACCTTCAGCCGTAAACTCATCTTTTATCAAACTAACTCCAATTGTTCGTTGATCTAATTCAGAACGTTGTTTATCAAAAAACCAGTCTTCTTTCAAATAAATTTTCTTAACATTCGAAGCTTTAAATTGCTCGTAAATATAAATAATAGAATCTATTTCAGGATCAAGAAGACTTGGAACAGGCCTAGTAATAGTATCAGTATTATTTGCTATCACCTCGCTGACAGTCATTGGAATAGTGAAGTTTTCATCTTCATAAGCCGTTAAATCGCCACTAATGACTGAATCCCAAATTAGTTGGGCAAGGCTCATTTTTCCGGCAATTGGTTGGAGTGGAAAATAAAGTGGAAGATTCATTTTTTGACGTAAATCCAACATGCACCAAATTCGTTTTGACCAAACCACATCTGCTTCTCTTATCGGTGGGTATGGAATAGGAGTTCGTTCAGAAATATGAATTTTATCATATACCTGGTTTCGAGGAGTGCTTCCTATTACTTGTGAAAAAATATTGTTATTTGCGAACAATAAAAAACTTATGCTTAATATTATCAACAGCTTTGAGTTTTTCATAATTTTTCGTTTTTCATATTAATTTAAAGTTAAGATAACATCGGGCAAATTAACAATCCTGTTATCAGGCCCTTTTGCTTCAATATTATCAAAAAATATTCTTGTGTTTTTTCTTGCGTTTTTTATAATCCTTAGTGCTTTATCGTTTAATTTGTTACCATCAATTTTAGCCTCTTGCAACAAACCGCTTACATCGGCTGAAAATCTGAATGAGGTAACAGTGTATTGAACTCCTTCAAATACAAAATCTTCTAATTTTGCTAAAACATAAGGATAGGCTTCTATTTCGCTTTTATTGATTCTACCTGAACCAAGTTTCTCTTTACCTGCTACTAAAGCAAAAGGTGGTGGAACTAATTTATTTCGGAATTCAAATTCATCCATGAGTTTAATTTTCCCATCCATTAATGCCATAACCTTAATTGTGGAACGCCCCTGATCAGTTACTTTTACAATATATTCGCCATTAGCTTTGGGTTCAATAGTTCCGTTGTCCATCATTGCCCGAACTTTACTATCGGAAATCCCGGGAACGGAAATTCTGACTGGATTATCCAAACCTATGTAAAAAACATTCATCGCGGTTGGAGAAACTGTTGCAGATGGAGGGGCTACCGTAAATTCCTCATTAAAATAATATTTATTAGTGTCTCCTTGAGGAGTAAGTACGTTAACAACTCCTGCATATCTTTTTTGACCAACAGAATTTGCCGGTAAAATCAGGTTTGCTATTCCATTTTTTCCGGATATTGGAATTGCATTTTTTTCGTTTTGAGCATTAATTTGGTCGGCATTAAGAATATAATATGCATGAAGATCTTGAGTAGAATCGTAAGCTGCAACAAATATTTCAGCTTGGTATTTTTCACCTAAAAGAATATAATTACTCTTTGGGATTACTTTTGCAGTCAGGTCGGTTACTTTAAAGTCTTCGGCACTAACAGAACGGTTTAATAATGAAACCACATCAAATTCAGCATTCTTAATTTCAGCAATTATTTTATTTAATATAGTTATATCGGCAGCAAGTATTGTTCGATAAAAATTATGCATTTGCCAGTTTTGCTTGTGATGATCTGCACTATAATATTCACCATCGGTTTCAAGGCCAATGTTGAGTTTGCTTCTGTTTTTCGGATCAATCAACTGAATCATTTTTTCTCGATATTCTTCTATTTTTTTTCTTAAAATAATTGCTTCACCTTTCGATCCATCCTCCGATTGTCCGATAAAATAATTTGTAGGTATATCATAACTATCTCTTGTTTCTACTTTCGATAAATTTAAGCTAACAACATTTATCGTCTTACTCGGATTATTTGGGTCCGGTTTTGCTACCGTATCGTAGAAATCTCTTAAAGTTTGTAGTGAATCGGTTCTTTCAGAAAGAGACACAACTTCAAATTCAATATTTTCAAGATATTGTATCATTTCATTTGAAAGTTTTCTTGCTTCTAATGCTTTTAACCAAAAAGGTTCAACTTTGGTTTGGTTTAATTTATAATCTCTGTGAAATCTTGAGTAAATTTCCTCAATTTTTCCCGAAAATTTCTCATTAGTGGTTTCAATACTTTCGTTCACAACAAGAAAAGCATTAATCATATCCTTCGATACATTGAGAGCCAATAATGCAGTCAAAACCAAATACATCATTGCAATCATCTTCTGTCGAGGGGTTTCTTTATATCCGGCCATAGTTTCCTGTTAATTTTTCTTTTCTGATAATAATAAAGGATGCTATTTTTTTGATTTTACGTTCATCGCCGAAAGCATATTTCCATAAACATTATTTAGTGATGAAATTTTATTTGTCAAGGAATCCATTTCTTCTTTGTATTTATTGGTCTTTTCGATTGATTCGCTAAGATTAATAAAGAATTGACTAAGTTTTTCCTGAACAATTACTGTGGATTCAACCTGTTTGTTTGTTCCATCTAATTGTTTTTCATATACTAAATTTAGGGCAGCAAGATTTTCTTGATATTTTGCACTATGTTTTATTGATTCGTTCAGATTGGCCAGATAGTCGCCAAGAGAATTTTGTATTTTTGAATTAGACTCATTTTGCTTAGAAGTACTATTTAGTTGAGATTCATAAGCTGAGTTTAAGGCTGCAATATTAGCGGATACTTTTTTCAGTTGCTCAATGTATAAATTTTCTTCTTTCTTCGAGATGTTGAAAGTTTCGGCTGAATTAGCTAATATTTCAGCAGAGTTATTATATTTTTCGGCTAATAATTTTGCTGATTTCGATACATTTTTTAAATTTTCTTCCAATTCAGATTTAAAACCAAGATCGGATTTTATTGAATTGTTAGCCTTTTGATAAGTGTCAGATAAATTAGAAGCAGAAGCAGATACGTTTTTCATGTTGTTAACATATTCTTCCGTAATTTTGATATCATTATCTAAAACCACCGAAGCTTCTTTATAAGAATCAGTCAATTTTCCTGCCGATTCAGATGCACCTTTAATATTTTTAACATATTCATTAGTGGCAATTGAGGCATTTGAAATATCGGATAACTTTGAAGTATTATCACTAAGATTTTTAAGGCCAATTCCAAGTTTGTCAATTATCTCCGGGTCGATATTTGCTTTCGCAAGTAAGCTATCCAAATCATTTGATGGTCCATCTTGCATGCTAAATAATTGTTGATCGGCAACTGAATGGCTATGATATAAGCCGGCAAGTTCGGGATATACCAAACTCCAATCAGGTTCAACGTGTGGAGGCTCAAATGCTGAGAAAAAGAAAATAAGAGATTCAACACCTAAACCCACAATCAACATTATATCAGCATAATTGTAATGATTTATTTTAAATAAAGCTCCTAAAATCACTATGGATGCACCCCATCCATACAATTTCGCCATAAATTGTTTGAAAACTCTACTTCTTACAAAATTCGAAAGTGCCATAATTTTATTAAAATATTATTTGGTATTATTAATGATAAATTCGTGAAGCTTTTGAAGGGTTATCACCCTTTTGTCTGCCAAGGAAAGGCTGAATACATCTGAATCCTATGTAGCATTTTGCCGAATCTTGGTATTCGTATTGTCTTGTAGAAACCTGAAGATAATATCCTATATCTTTCCATGAACCACCTCTAATAACTTTACGTTTCATAACGGGGGCATCGTCTTCCTTAGCATTATATGTGTAATTAGGATTCAAATCCCACGTAAAATTATATGATGATTCATTAAAAGCACTACTTGTCCATTCCGACACATTTCCCGACATATCATACAATCCCCATTCGTTTGCAGGGTAGTGAGCCACAATTACTGTTGTAAGTCCACCGTCATCAATGTAATTTCCTCTTAAAGGCTTATAATTTGCAAGAAAACATCCCTCATGATTTCTTCCGTAAGGACCTCCCCATGGAAAAGCATTAAGTTCAAAACCACCTCTTGCTGCCCATTCCCATTCTGCTTCGGTTGGAAGCCTGAATTCGCTAACGCTTGATACACCTTTTCTACTACTCAGATAATTATTAATTTTTTGCGTTCTCCAAATACAAAACGCTTTAGCCTGCTTCCATGTAACACCAACAACGGGATAATGATTATAGGCCGGATGCCAAAAATAGGTTTTGGTCATTGGATCATTAAATGAATAAGTATAATCGTGAATCCAAGCTAAAGTATCGGGAAAAACATTTATAATTTCTCTTTTTACGAAAGCTGACCTGTCTGCAATATTATTTCCGTATTGACCTGTACCTGTCATATTGCCATCTTCATCTTTGTCGTAGTTATATCTGTTTGAACGACTTGCGGCTGCATGAAGATCGACCCACCAATATTCATAAAACAACTTTCTTGTATCAATTTGTTTTTTCCTGAAATATCTTTCATGTTCCGGAAGAAACATTTCTTCGAGAACTTCTCTTTCTTCTTCTCCATTCCAGTCAATATCGGTTTTCCAATTCAAAAAAGGAGGGTCATAAACTTCACCTGTTTTATCGTTTTCGAGAATTAAATAGTCTTCTTCAAGAGCTTCACCCAAAAGGGTACGAGCTATTGAATCTCTGACCCAATAAACAAATTCGCGATACTCATCATTTGTGATTTCTGTTTCATCCATATAGAAAGGTGATACCGAAATTGTTTTAGGTTCGTGAGCTTGCCCGTATAAAATATCTTCATCCCCTCCTCCCATGGTATAACTGCCCATAGGGATGTAAGCCATTCCATAAGGATCGGGTTGATAAAATGGTTTGGAATTTTTATTAACACCAACGAGTTCTCCATTTCCTGAATTGCCACAACTACCCAGTATTACTATTATCAGTAAATAAAAAAGCGTTTTTTTCATATTATTTTTTCTCAATTTAGTCAAAAAACGAAATATATGATTCTTTATTATTAATTATTCTATTTTTAAGTTGTTTATTATATCAAATTATAAAAATCTTGTATTTTTATATTTTCTAACACCTTTATCAAATTCAAGACTAAAACAGTACCCGAACATTACTTCATGTGTACCACCACCGCCTCCTTGTTTGATAGCAGAAATTACTACATCGTATGAGTATCCTATTTTAAAGTTTTTATATGTCATCCCTAAGATAATTCCGATCGCATCTTCAAGCCTATAATTAACGCCGCCCCAAAACTTTTTATTGTATAACAATAAGGCGCTTATATTATATTGCATTGTTCCACCTTCCGATTGTATCATTATTGAAGGGTTAATTTCGAATTGAGGATGAGATGGAATTGTGTATTCATAACCTGCCATTAGATTGAAACTACGTTTAACTTTAAATGCTGTTCCTTGTGCAGATGGCTGAGTGATAGGAACACTTGCCAAGCCAATATAATATTTACCGGGAACATGATAATAAGCACCAAACCCAAAATCAATAATCATATCACTTTCATCGCCTTTGTCGGTAAGTATTGGATCATTTTCTTGAATAGGTTTTAATTTGCTGAAATCAAGGCTTTTATTTAGAAAGTTTAATTGTATTCCCATTCCAAGTGTTCCCCCTCCTAAATCATAATGATAGGAATAAGCCAATGCAAGTTCGACATCATTAAAAAATCCAATTTTTTCATTGTTTAATATCAAACCTATTCCTCCGTGTAAAAATTTCAAAGGAGAACTTGCCGCAATATTGAATGTTTCGGGGGCAACTTTGTTTCCTTCGGTATCTCTAAATCCAACCCATTGTTGCCTCAAAATCCCGGAAACACAGATTGCATTTTTTGTCCCGGCAAATCCCGGATTAAAGGCCAACTTATCAAACATATATTGAGTAAACTGATATTTTTGTTGACCAAAACTAAGAATTGAGGTAACAAATAAAACTATGAGTAATGAAATTTTTTTCATCATAAAAATAGTAATTTAATATCTGCAAAAGTAAAAAATACACCTATTGAAACACAAAAAACTTTTTACAAAATAATATGGCCTATATAATTTATATTTTATATTAATAACTTTAATTTGTTAATTACTATAAATATGCTTATAAGCAATGTTTATTTATATGATTTATTATATTTAATCTTTAATTTTATCAATATTTATTCACATATTTTTTGAAAAATATAGAATTCCTTAAAATTTATATCAGTATTTTAAATTTTATAAAAGCTTTTATTTTTCATACCCGAGTCCTAGCAATTTTCTTAGGTTTTATTTAATTTTTAATGAAAGAATTCATTCTTTTATCCTTTAGTAATTGTAAACAAAGATACTAAAATATATGATTATTATTCACTTATAACGGCTATTTCGAGAAATAATTATTTTTTTATTAAAAAAAATCAAATTTTTGTTTAGGAATAATTAAAAGTCTTACTTTCGCACAATTTTTTATCAAAATAAATATGTATAATTTATTAAAGATATGAGTTTTATAGTCAAAGAAAAGCTTTTTTCAAAGAAATGGTTTATAGCCTATAGTTTAATAGTTGTCGGAGCATTAATATTGGCAGCCGGATTTGTTTTCTTCATCACTCCGTATAAAATTATACCTGGTGGAGTTTATGGAATTGCGATTGTTTTGCATTATACGTTTGGTTTTCCGGTTGGTTTAACGGCTCTTTGTTTTGATATTCCTTTAACATTAATCGGGATAAAAGTTCTTGGGCCTCGATTTGGAATTAAAACTGTTGTTGGTTTTGTCTTAACAGCACTCTTTGTTGATGGGCTGACATTTTTGTGGGGTGAGCAACCACTTGTTGAGAATGATGCTCTTCTGTCATCTGTCTTTGGGGGTGTATTAATTGGTTTTGGGCTCGGTCTGATCTTTAAGGCAAAAGCAACATCAGGAGGAAGTGATATTGTTGCAATGATAATTGGAAAATACACAAAACTTCCGCTTGGACAATTAATGATAGCCGTGGACTCTTCTATAGTTTTAATTGGATTATTCGTTTTTGGCGATTGGAAAGTACCTCTTTATTCACTAATAGTGATTTTTGTTACGGGAAAAGTGATTGATGCTGTTTTACAAGGAATTAATTATGATAAAACTTTGTTTATTGTTTCTGATAAGTATATACAGATCAAGGATAAAATCATTAACGATTTGAACAGAGGTGGAACTTACATTAAAGGAAATGGTATGTATAATAATTCCGACAAAACAATTATTTTCACTGTATTAAATCGTCGTGAACTTGCAATTTTACAAGGATATATAAATCAAATTGATCCGAAAGCATTCTTAACCGTGATAAATGCAAACGAAATTCTCGGAAACGGATTTAAATCGTTGAATGAAAAAGTTTCGGAATAAGAAATATTTATTATTTATGATTTATGATTGAAGCCACTCAGAAAAGATGTAAAAATGAAATTAGCCACAGATTCACTGATATTGAGTACTCGGGATTAAATCTGTGTTAATCAGCGTAATCTGTGGACAACAAACTAGTTCTTCACCCATTTCCCCGTTTCATAAACATTTTTATTGTCATAAATTCTATAAAAATACATTCCTTTTGGTAAACGGTTTACATTTATTTCTGTTAAAAATTCGGCAATGTGTTTTTTCATAACGATTTTTCCTGTAAAATCAATTAGCTCAAAGTATGAGTTTTTTGTTTTGGTTTTGATAAATATAAGGTTTGTTCCCGGATTTGGATAAACAATATTTGTTTTATGACTAATTACAGGAGATTGAATAAATACAGGCTCCTGGCATTCATAAGCACCCATATCTATCCTTGAATCGAAAATTCTCGGATTACCGGCAATATCATAAGCCGGTAAAAACAAGCCCGTGGTGTCGGGTGTTCCTGCATTAATACACGGCGAATCAACTAAAAGTGACCAATCGGCTTCTGCTCCATTATAATCTAATCCTGCACCTTTAGTTGGATTAACAAACATTGGCAGGCTGTCGATGTTTCCTTCTCCTTCATAGCCGTATTGAACGCAATTATATTCTATAACAGGATATGCACCTTGCAAGTAAATCTGTATCGTATCATAAGCAATTGACCGATTGTTCCAAATAACATTGTTTTTTATTTGAAGGTGGTTAGATATACAAAAAAGACCGGAAAAATATTCTCTATAATTATTGCATAAAGTATTATTTATAAACTTTCCATATGAACCACTATGTCCATTAAAAAAAGCAGCTCCATAATTATTACAAATTATATTATTTGCAATTGTGTAATATTTGCAACTTTCGTGAATAATACTAGTGCTTTTATTATTAAACAGTTTATTGTTATAAACTTCGGGATGAGTAGGCGAAAAAGCAGTGCTTATGTATATTCCTGCTCCTGAACCGCCACTATAAGCCCCATTAATATAAAATGCCGTATTGTATTGAAAGAAATTGTTTATTATATAAATTATATGTCCAAAATCTATTTTAATTCCACCCCCATAATAATATGTTTTATTATAAGTAAAAACATTATCGGTAATAATATTTACGGATGTTTCGTAACTATAAATTCCACCACCTTCTTGTGTTGCCAAATTCTTGTAAAAAGTACAATTAGAAACTAAAATCCCACTGTAATTATTTAAATAAATTGCTCCGCCTTTTCTGTTTTCATAATCTTTATTATCGTAAATATTGCTTTTTGAGACGGCTTTCCCATATTCAAATTTACAGTATTGAAATATTGAAGTATCATTATTTACTCTGTTTAAAAAATTAATTCCATTCCACCCGCCTTTTGTAGTTGATGAGTCGGCAAAAAAAGTAGTGTCGGCAATTGTGAAAATAATTGAATCGAATATATTACCAACAGCTTTAATCAGGCCTTTGGATTCAATTCTATAATGTGCCTGAAACTCCAAATATGTTCCGGGTGTGATAATTAATAATTCATTAGAATCAATAAATATATTGTTATCAATCAGCATTGTGTCAGAGAAAATAATAGTACGTTTATTACAAAATCACCTTCCTCCACTTTTTGTGCAGGAAGGATAAAATAAACATTGATTATTAAAATTACACTAAGTAACAGTTTTGCTTTTTTCATAAGCGTTTTAATAATTTGCTATTTTATTCGTGAGGTGGTAGCAAATATGGTTCTCCATATAATGCTGAATAATTGTGAAAGTATGGTGTCGTTCCCGGATTACTTGTCCAAACATCTACAACTTTAAAGTGCAAATCTTCCGATGGCCTTACTCCTTCTTTTTCAGGTGTCCCCGGGTAATCAACCGTATAAATTATCCAGTGAGCTTCTGTAAGATAATAATCTAAATGGTGAATCTGATGATACTTGTGTTGAATTTAATAATGCTTCCAAATACCAAACTACACTATCCCTACTCATATAATCACCTGATTTTAAAGGATTATCTATTTTGCTTTTAAAATTTACAAGATTATGCCAAATAGACATTGCCTCATCAGTATAAACAGTTTCGTTTTCTTGCTTTTCATTAATTTCATCTTTCTTGCAAGATTGAACAACTATCATAATAGCTGTTATTAAAAAGATAAAATACAATACTTTTTTCATATAATTATGTTTTAAATTTCTTATTAAATTAAGGAGGGAAAAAATCACGGTAGGAATAATCAGTATCCTTTTGCTTTTTATTTCCGTCTCTCTGTCCCTCCGTCTCTTCGTCTCTCTCTCTCTACAAACTTGCGGTCAATAGCATATATTCGTGGATAAAATATAAGGTTTGAGATTGGTGAAAAATTCATAAGGGTGGTCAAAAAACACAAATAATTATCTTTCACAAAGTGGCAAAAATCAAAATAATAGGAGATTCTTTTTTGTGAATTTTTGAAATTGTGAACAACAATGTTTCTAAAACCGGAACCTTTCATATTAAAAAATTATTTGCAATTTTTCAGTGCCTTCGTTTCAAAATACCTGTTTATCTTGCCAAGACCGAAACAGCTATGTTTTGATAGGTGTTGATTTTTAATTACTTGCCAATTTCAAATAATTTTTGGCATCCGCAACTTTAAGTAATGATTAGTTACAATTATTTTCTGCTAAAATATGAAATAATTTTTAAAAACAAGAAATTTAAAAAATATTTATTTTTGTAGATAATATAAATAATAAATTGAACACGAAAAAACATAGTAATCATGAAAAACAATTCATATTCGGTTTCAGGAAATATTATCGATATTGTTAATCGTGAAATATTTCAAGGAACATTAAATATAAAGAATGGAAAAGTTATTGATATAATCAGGGAAAAAGTTGAAGATGATCATTATATATTGCCCGGATTGATTGATTCACATATCCATATAGAAAGTTCAATGTTGATCCCATCAGAGTTTGCGCGTCTTGCAGTCAGGCATGGAACTATTGCAAGTGTTTCCGATCCTCACGAAATTGCCAATGTTTTGGGTATGGAAGGCATCAGGTTTATGATTAAGAATGGTAAAAAAGTGCCTTTTAAATTTTATTTCGGGGCATCATCATGCGTGCCGGCTACAAAATTTGAAACCTCGGGAGCAAATTTGGGTGTTAAGGAAATAGATGAATTGCTTCAAATGGATGACATTCATTATTTATCGGAAATGATGAATTTTCCAGGTGTTTTGTTTGGCGATAAAGAGGTTATGGGGAAAATAGCAACAGCAAAAAAATACAATAAACCTATTGACGGACATGCTCCGGGTTTAAAAGGTGAGGATGCAAAAAAATATATTGCTGCTGGAATCTCTACTGACCATGAATGTTTTACAATGGAAGAGGCTTTAGATAAAGTAAAAAACGGCATGAAAATTTTAATCCGTGAAGGAAGTGCTGCAAAGAATTTCGAAGCATTAATTGATTTAATAAAAGATTATCCTGACAAAGTAATGTTTTGTTCAGACGACAGACATCCTAATGATTTGGTTAAAGGACATATTAATGAATTTGTAAAGCGAGCTTTCAAAAAAGGTTATGATAAATTCGATGTATTGCGCGCAGCATCTTTAAATCCCGTAAAACATTATAATATGGACATTGGATTGCTGCAAAAAGGTGATAATGCCGATTTTATTATTGTTGATGATCTCGAAAATTTCAACATCAAAGCAACTTATATTGATGGTGTAAAAGTTGCAGATAAAAAAACATCTTTCATTGAAAGTCAGACAGAAAAGGAAATAAATAATTTTTCAGCAACTAAAATTCAAACAAAAGATATTAAAATTTCTCCACAGAAAGGAAAAATCAAGGTGATTCAAGCCTTAGATGGGCAATTGATAACAAAAATGATAACTGGGGAAGCAAAAATTGAAAAAGATAATGTAATCAGCGATATCGAAAACGATTTTCTGAAGATTGTGGTTTATAATCGTTACAAACCCGCTAAACCTTCAATTGCTTTTATTAATAATTTTGGATTTAAAAGCGGGGCAATAGCTTCTTCGGTAGCACATGATAGTCATAATATTATAGCTGTCGGAGTGGATGATTCCGACATTGTGGAGGCAATTAATTTGTTAGTTGAAAAAAAAGGAGGAATAAGCCTTGCAAAAAAAAATATAAAAAAAGTTTTACCTCTTCCTATTGCAGGATTAATGTCTGCTGAAGATGGATATTTAGTTGCAAAAAAATATGAGGAATTAGATATGCTTACAAAAACACTTGGTACACAGTTAAATGCTTCGTATATGACATTGGCTTTTATGGCACTTTTAGTAATTCCGGAGATAAAGTTAAGTGACTTAGGATTGTTTGATGGAAACAAATTTGAGTTTACTTCATTATTTTTTCTTAAAAAAAATATCTAAATTTGCTTTTCATATTGTTTTGTTGTATGTTTGCAAAAAATTTATAAAACCTATAGTTATGGCTGAAATTAAAATTGATGTAGCACAATTAGAAAGAGCTGCAAGTAAATTACGTGCAATTTCACATCCAATGAGGATTGCAATTATTGATCTATTGACTGTGAGAGATAAAATGAATGTAACTGAGATTTATACTAAGTTAAAAATCGAACAAGCTACAGCCTCTCATCATCTTAACATTCTAAAAAGCAAAGGAGTTCTTGGTTCAAAAAGAGATGGAAAAATGATTTTTTATTTCCTTCAAACCGAAATTCTTGCTGAAATTATTGAGTGCATTAACAGATGTGACGAAATATAATTTTCATTTGTTTTTGAAAATGATATTATACACTATTCAGAACCAGTATTATAAGTATTGGTTCTGAATTTGTTGTGCCTATAAATAAAATAATTTAAAAGTTTTATCCCCGTTTGAAATTTATTTTTCCTTTATAGTTTCCATTCTTCTTCAATATCCCAATTCGCTCGAATTTGTATGCTTTTCGGAAAATAATATACTTTTTCCGGCTGAATTTTCTTCAAATAATCACCATTATCCCATCTGAAATTTCTATTTGAATCTTTTATTGCTTTAATCCTGTAGCTTTTAGCTTTCAGGTATTCAAATTTCAACAATTCACTTTTCGTAATAATTTTCTCACGTAAAATATTTTCTTTATCATTAAGCAGTTGAATAATAAATTGACTGCATGAATCAGAAATTGTTATGTCCAAAAGCAAAGTCCCATAATCAGACATTTTCTTTGTTTTGAAGTCAAAAATAGTCGTGTCATTACTAAGATTTTGAATATCGGTGAAAATTGAATCGGGAATTAAAATCGAGTATTTTGATTCTTCTTTCCAATCAAAATCAACAAAAACATTTCTTTTAACAGAATCCGGAAAAATGAATTCAGCAGTTATTTGGATTGAATCTTCTTGAATAATAATTTCATTAAAATCGTAATTTTTTAGAGGATAAGGAAACCATAGTTCACAATGCCGGTTCAATTCCAAGAAACTGTTTTGAACATTCGAGGTGATAATTATTTTTTCGGATTCTTCTTCTTTCTTTTTCCTTCTTTTTTCTTTTTCTTTCTTTTTCAAGACTATTCGGTTGGTGTCAATAATTTGGCCATCATCACTGACTTCAAAAAAAATTGTATCAACATCAACATTATTAAGCCAAATTATTAGTGTATCTTTTTGGGGGGATAATTCTTCGATTTTCCAATTTTTATCAAAATCGTGGTTTAAAGGCTTTATTTCTGCATTTGTAGTCGGAAACCTGAAAACAAATTCAATTTTATCTTTTTTCAGCAAAGTTGCATTTTCAACTTTTTGAATTGAGTCTATTTCTTCAAATAAATAAAGATGAGCATAATGTTGAATAATAGTATCCATAAAAATGCTATCGAACTCAACATTTTCAGTAGCAAGACTATCAGCATTTAAAGTGTCATGTTTAATGATTTCAATATATTCGGGAGAAATTAAAGTGTCGGAAAACGCAATTTGTTCGTTAGGAAGGTCGTAAATATAATTATTGTTATTATCTCTAAGAGCAAATATTTTAAATTTTTTGTTTTTTAAATTATTAACAAAAAACTTTCCGTTTTTAGTGGTTTTTGATAAAAACAAAGGCCTTTCTTTTAGCGGAACGGAATCAGAAAAATCCTCATAAAGCATAATATAAACACCTTCTTCGGGTTGTAATGTGAACGAATTAAGCACTTCACCAACAACTGACAAGGAATCGAGAGTGTTTCCGGTTGAAAATACATATTCAAAATTCGGCAAAATATTTCCCTCATGATTGTCGTTAATCGCATCACCGAAAAATATTGTATAAGTTGTGTTTTCTAATAATTCTTCATCAAGATTGAAAACTATAGATTTCCCGCGAATTTTAAAATCAGGTTTTTCTTTTAAGGGAGGCGAAATGATCACCTGATTATTAACATCTTTAAGAACGATAAACTCATCAAATTCAACAGAGACTTTTTGGGGAGTAAAATTTGTTGAATAATTATTTGGGTGATAAGAAACAACCATAGGTGGTTTGGTATCTTTTGGGCCTCCGGTTGGACTTGAAATATGGGCGCAATTAGAAAAAAGAATTATCACACAAATATATACAATTAAATGTGAAAATATTATTATAGTTTTTGTTTTATTTTTTTTCATTTTTAGTATTTCATAAAACAAAGTAAAATTCAAAAGTAATTGATTTAGCAATTATCTTACTAAAATTTCAAAACATTTTCGTTTAAAGTTTCAAAACTATATCCCTTTTTTGAAAAATATTCAAGGAATTTGGGCAATGCAAAAAGTACTTTATCTTTTGTTTTTTTATTGTCATGAAAAACAATAATTGAGCCTTTTCGAGTATAATTGATAGCATTTTTCAGACATTTTTCTTTAGATACATTTTTATCGAAATCACCTGTTAAAACCGTCCACATAATAATTTTAAACTTTTTAGAAACTTCATTAATTTGTTTTGCAGTTATCCGTCCGTAAGGCGGCCTAAAAAGTTTTGTTTCGTATAAATTTCTTGATTTTAATATATTTGAAATATATGCTTCAAAAGATGTTTGCCGCCCTTTTAAATGATTAAAGGTATGATTACCAACGAGGTTTCCATATTTTAAAATCTCCTCAAATTCTTTTTTATGATTTTTAACATTTTCTCCGACACAGAAAAATGTTGCTTTTGCATCGAATTGATTTAAAATGCTAAGAATTTCATTAGTAAAACCCGGAACCGGTCCGTCATCGAAAGTCAAAAAAATCTTTTTTTCATTTATGGGAATATTCCAAATTAGCTTTTTATTGTAAAACTTTCGTATTAAATAAGGGGTGTGAACAAAGTACATATCAGTCAATTAAATTCATTTTTTCTATTATTCTCTGATCTATTAATTCAAATATAGTTCTGATAGTTGGACTGATTAATTTAAATGAACCACAGAAAGTTATTTCATTTCCATTATTAACTGTCACTGAACGATTATTCTTTCGACTTGAGTGAAATTGTTTCCTATCAAACTTATAAAATATACTCCTTTTTCGAATTGTGAAAGATTAAGCTCAATGGTTGTTTGATTATTAATATTTCCCATCCATACAGACTTGCTTTGCTTCACATGAGCTAACTTGGTGTCGTTTGATTGGAAAACTGTTTTTCCGGCAATGTCTGTAATTTTTAAATCTTGCAGGCCTTTAAAACCTGCAAGGTTTTCGATATTTATTAATCCTTTTGTCGGGTTAGGATAAATTGATATTGTTTGATTTATTTCAATTTCATCGAAAATTTCAGTAGTTGAAAAATATAAAAAACTGTAATCTCCATCTTTAGAAGCCAAAACATTTTCTACCCATGAATTCCCATATGGGTTTGAAAAAGCATAGTCATTAATAAAGTATTCATGGTTTTCACTTTTTTCCCAAACTTTAATTACCGGTTTATTGTCAATTTTATAAAGATTACTGAACACCGGAATTTCATTTTCAAAAATATTATCGGAGTTAACTACTGCCGATCCTACAAGTATTTCATTAACATAAACTCCGATTTCATCACCCAAATTTAAATTTCCTTTTTCAAAATATATTGTCCAAACAGGATCATAAGGATTTCCACCAGATACTTGAAAATGTTCAGGTTTAAATTTTTTATCAACAATTATGTTTTTTGTTTCCTCAGGATAAATTAAAATATCGTCTTCAAACATTTTAACAAGATAAGCTTCGCACGGCTTCATATTTCCAATACCATTTACCCAAACAGGCCCGATTTTACGAAACATATTTCCACTCGAATTTCTTACAAAATCAAGGTTTTCTAAAATGTTTTCAAAAACATCTGTGGCGTTTTGTTGTTCATCAGGCAAAAAACTTATAATTTGGTAACCAGTCGATAAACTAATCGGAGTTTGGGGATTAATAGCAAAGCCGGAAACACTTAGAGTTTCCTGGCCGCTCATTTTAAATAAATACCCTTCGGTCGTAATCCAATCTCCTATACCGTTCACCCAAACCGACCCGATTTTTCTTAGCATATTTCCGGCTGAGTTTCTTACAAAATCAAGGTTTTGGTTTAAAATGGTTTCTAAAATAATAAGCATATCCGGATTTTCTGAAATAATTCGTGAGGAAACAAATTGATATCCTACTGAAAACAAATATTCCTGGCTTTCGGATTGAGAGGTTATTTTTTGTTGAAATCCTTGAGTAAGGATGATATTTTCGTTAGAAAAAGTTTCATCAATTGTTTCGCCCAAAGTGTAGGAAAGCGAGATGCCTAATTCTTCAAAATATTCTCCGGAAGCAGAAATAACTTCCGATTCATTTGATTGACTGAAGCAAATTAAAAGGATTAAAGAAAAATATGTAAATAGAAATGCTTTTCTCATAAAAAAATATTTTATTAAATTTGATGTAAAGTTACTAAAAACAAAAAATTATTTATATTTTTAATCATTATTTTATTAAAAAAACAAAAATGAAAAAAACATTTATTATTTTAATCTTTTTAGCATTAATTGTTAATACAAATGCTCAATCGCCAAATGCAATTAAATATCAAACTGTTGTAAGAGATAATTTGGGGCAGGTAATATCAAATCAGGAAATAGATTTTCAATTCAGCATATTAAAAGATGATATTTCGGGTGAAAGTGTTTATACGGAAACTCAACAATGTATAACAAATCAATTTGGATTGGCTAATTTGAATATTGGTGAAGGTGTGATAGTTTCGGGTGACTTTGATGCTATTGACTGGAGCACGGGTGTATATTTCATCAGCATTGAGATTGATGTTGAACTGAGTGGGAATTTTATTTTTATGGGTGCAAGTCAACTTCTAAGCGTTCCTTATGCACTTTATGCGAAAAAGTCGGGAATGCAGGGATTGTCAACATATTCGCAATCACAAATTGATACTTTATCAGCTAATACCGGTGATGTGGTTTATAATATTACAAGCGAATGTATTAATTATTATACCGGTATAACATGGCTCTCATTATGCGGTGATTGCAGCCCGATGCCTTCAGTTTCCAATGCAGGGCCAGACCAATTTCTAATAGGAACTAATACTACAAGTCTTGAAGCAGTTGAGCCGGAAATCGGCGATGGATTTTGGAGTATTGTTTCAGGGATTGGAGGAAATGTACTTGAACCGGAAAATCCGGAAAGCGTTTTTACTGGTATTGAAGGAAACGGATATGTGCTTGAGTGGACTGTTTCAAATCCCTGCGGAAGCAATTCCGATGATGTTAATATTCTTTTTAATACAAATCCGGGACCTTATTCGGGTTATGAATATCTTCCTTATTGCGATGTTTGCCTTTGGCCGGCATTCGATATTGAGAATGTTGAAGAGACAGGAATTCATTTTTATACACTTGCTTTTATAGTTGATAACCAAGCTGAACCCGGTGCAAATCCTTGCTGGGGAGGTTTTCCGACTTATGATATGACTCATTTTCAGGATAAAATTTCCGCTTTAAGGACTGAAGGAGGTGATGTAATTATTTCATTTGGTGGCGCTAATGGTGTTGAACTGGCTTATGCCGCTGAATCGCCCGAAGAACTTAGAGATGCAATTAAAACAGTTGTTGATGCTTATGATCTGACTGGTATTGATTTCGATATAGAAGGAATGATGGTTGCTCACCCCGAATCTATAGAAAGAAGGTCGCAGGCAATAAAACTTTTACAAAACGAATATCCCGATCTTAATGTTTCGCTCACTTTGCCGGTTATGCCTTATGGTCTGACTCCCGATGGCATTGCTGTTGTTCAAAGTGCGGTTGATCATGGAGTTGACTTATCAATTGTTAATATTATGGCTATGGATTACGGGCCTTCGGGAATTGACATGGGTGATGCGGCGATTTCTGCCGGTGAAAATCTGTTTATTCAGATTAAAGATATTTTTCAAAATTCCGGTATCCCAAAACCGGATTCTTGTATTTGGGCAATGATAGGTATAACACCTATGATAGGTGAAAATGATGTTCCGGGTGAAATTTTCTATCTAGACGATGCTTATGATGTTTTGAATTTTGCTGTTGAAAACAAAATCGGACGCCTTTCAATTTGGTCGGCTAACAGAGATCACGAATGTGAAAACCCTAACGATCCATTATATTCATGCAGTCACATTCCACAAGAGCCCTTCCAATTTTCAAGTATTTTTCAAATGAATGCTTTGATTAAACAAAATAATTCTCAAGGAATGATTTTCAATAGAAATATTAATCCAAGTAGGTAATAGTTTAATAAGTTAGGACTGTACTTTAGTTGGTTCTCAGAAATCCAAAATCTGGATACTGAAAAACAATTTATTAATAGTTTATTAATGACATTGATAAAAAATAATTAATTTTACATTTTATTTTTGATTTTATTTATATGGATATTCAATCAATAAAACAACGATTTGCTATTATCGGGAATTCTCCTTTATTGAATAGAGCTATTGATATTGCTTCACAGGTTGCCCCCACAGATTTAACAGTATTAATTTCAGGAGAAAGCGGAACAGGAAAAGAAGTTTTTCCAAAAATAATACATCAATTAAGCCCGCGAAAACACAATGCTTATATTGCCGTTAATTGTGGTGCAATTCCTGAAGGTACAATTGATTCTGAACTGTTTGGACACGAAAAAGGCTCTTTCACAGGAGCTCATGACTCACGAAAAGGATACTTTGAAGAAGCAAATGGAGGAACAATATTCCTTGATGAAGTTGCTGAACTTCCTTTATCAACTCAAGTCAGATTATTGAGAGTTCTGGAATCAGGTGAATATTTTAAGGTAGGTTCATCAAAAGTATTAAAAACTAACGTCCGTCTTGTAGTTGCCACAAATATCAATCTTTCAGAGGCAATTCAAAAGGGGAAATTCAGGCAGGATTTATTTTATCGCTTAAATACAGTTCCTATTTTAATTCCACCTTTAAGGGAAAGAAAAGATGATATTTATTTGTTGTTCAGAAAATTCGCATCCGATTTTGCCGAGAAATATCGAATGCCTATTTTGCATCTTGATCAAGCAGCTAAGCAAACTTTAATCAATTATCGTTGGGAAGGTAATGTCAGGCAATTGAAAAACATCACCGAACAAATATCAATAATTGAGAATAATCGTGAAGTTAATGATGGTGTTTTATCAAAATATTTGCCTCAAACCAATTATTCCGAATTGCCTGTTTTATATCAAAAAGGAGAACATGAGGCACATATATCTGAAAGAGATATTTTATACAAAGTTCTTTTTGATATGAAGAAAGATATTAATGATTTAAAAAAAGTAGTAATTGATATTGTTCAAAATGAAGAAAATTCACAAGACCTTTCAAAAAAAACCTCAAGTATTATAAATCAATTATATCAGGATGTAGAAAATGATTCAAAAGAAAATAATGATATTCAAATACATCCTAATCCAATTGATATTGAACAATCAATAATTGAGCCTATTCAACTGCATGAAGAAGTTGAGGAGTCATTATCGTTAAAAAAAAAAGAAATTGATTTAATCATTAGAGCTTTGAAAAAATATAAAGGTAAACGAAAATATGCAGCAAACGAATTGGGAATATCTGAGCGAACTTTATATAGAAAAATTAAAGAATTTGATATTCAATAGGTTTACATTGTAAAATTAAAGATTATTTTAATTAATAATAAATAAAGAAACAAAATAAAACACTTAATATGTATTTGTTAGCAGTAACATCTAAACAACTTCACTTAAAATTTTATTTAAAAATATATTTATTGTTAGTTCTTTTTTCGGGATGTGGTGTGTATTCTTTCACAGGAGCTTCTATCTCTCCTGAAGTAAAATCTATATCTATTCAGTATTTCCCCAATAATGCACCTTTAATAGAAGCAACATTAAGTCAGTCTTTTACAGATGCTTTACGCGACAAATTTGTTTCTCAAACTAATCTTACGTTAGTTAATAGTGGCGGTGATCTGTCAATCGAAGGTGAAATTACGGATTATAATACTAAGCCACTTGCTATTCAAGCAAATGAAGTTGCTGCCTTAAATAGCTTAACTATTACGGTGAATGTTACTTTTGTTAACAATTTTGATGAAACTAAAAATTTTGAAACTAAATTTACACAGTATTTAGATTATCCCAGCAACAAAAATTTGTCGGATGTTAAAGAAACTTTAATAAACCAAATAACTGAAATGATTGTTGAGGATATTTTCAATAAAGCTGTTGTAAATTGGTAATAAATATATTAAAATGAATCGCAAGCAATTTGTACATCTCTTAGAAAACCTTAATAACCTAAATTTTGAGAGCATTGCTTTGAATGAAAAGATAATTGCTGAATTTCCCTATTGTCAGATTGCTGAAATTCTTTATGTACTTAATTTATATAAAGAAACAAGTATTCATTACACAAATCAATTAAGGATTGCTGCTGCTTATGCTCCTGATCGATCTATTTTAAAAATTTTAGTTGATTCGATATCATTCAAAAAAAGAGATTCCGAAAAAATCATTGAAAAAGAAGTTCCAAAAACCGAAGAACAAACCGATGAAATTCAACCAAAATCCTCATATAATATTGAAGATGTTTTTGATAAAGCTCCCTCACTAAAAGAAGAAGATGATGATGACGAATTTAATAATGACGAACTTAGTTATGCAAAAGATGAGAAATTATCAAAAGAGCAATTAATTGATAAATTTATTAAAGAAGAACCACGTATTTCACCGCCCAAACGTGAATTCTATAACCCAATTCAATATGCTCGTAAAAGTTTAATTGATGACGAAAGTTTGGTTAGTGAAACTCTTGCAGAAATTTATCTCAAGCAAGGAAATATTTCTAAGGCAGTTAAAATTTTTGAAAAATTAATTTTGAATTATTCAAAAAAAAGTACTTACTTTGCCGGTCAAATTGAAAAAATAAAAGAAGAACATAAAAATCTAAAACAGAATCAATAAAAATTTAAAAAAATGGGTGCATATATATTTATTTCAGTATTAATATTAATCGTTTGTGTATTATTAGTATTAATTGTTTTGGTTCAGAATTCAAAAGGAGGTGGACTTGCCTCAAATTTTGCCGGTTCTAATCAATATATGGGTGTCAGAAAAACTGCCGATTTTCTTGAAAAAGCTACTTGGACACTTGCAATTGCTTTACTTGCCTTTAGCCTGGTCTCTATTTTCATGATTCCAAAAAGCAATAACCTTCAAAATGTAATTGACACTGAACTTCGTGAACAAATCGACAACACTAACACTCAGCCTGTTGAAGATTATAAAGCGCCTCCACCACAAGAAGAATAAGAATAATTTTTTCATAGCTAACTTATAAAAATGTCAGAATGTCATACATTCTGACATTTTTTTTTGAATAAAGCTTTTGGCATAAAATGTGTCAATGCCGAAATGTAAATCAAAAATCTTAATTTTTTAATATAAATACTGAAAAAATGACAAAATTAAACATCAAACCATTAGCTGACCGAGTTATTATTGAACCCGCTCAAGCTGAAGAAAAAACTGCAGGTGGAATTATTATTCCCGATACAGCAAAAGAAAAACCACAAAAAGGAATTGTTCTTGCCGTTGGTGAAGGAAAAAAGGATGAACCTATGACTGTAAAAGTTGGTGATACAGTTTTATATGGAAAGTATGCCGGAACAGAAATTTCTGTTCAGGGTAGCGATTATCTCATTATGCGAGAATCCGACATAGTTGCGGTTATTTAATTACAAATATTTAAAAATCTAAAAAAAGAATAAAAATGGCAAAAGATATTATTTTCGATCTCAAAGCAAGAGAATCATTAAAAAAAGGCGTTGATGCATTATCAAATGCAGTTAAAGTTACATTAGGCCCTAAAGGACGTAATGTAGTGTTGGAAAAATCATTCGGAGCACCTTTGATTTCAAAAGATGGAGTTACGGTTGCGAAAGAAATTGATTTGAAAGATCCTGTTGAAAACATGGGTGCACAAATGGTGAAGGAAGTTGCTTCTAAAACCAATGATATTGCAGGTGACGGTACTACAACTGCTACAGTTTTAGCTCAAGCAATAGTAAGTACAGGGTTAAAAAATGTTACAGCCGGTGCAAATCCTATGGATTTGAAAAGAGGAATCGATCTTGCTGTAAAAGCTGTTATTGAATCATTAAAAAATCAAACAAAACAAATCGGTGATAAAACTGAAAAAATCGAACAGGTTGCAACAGTCTCGGCAAACGACGATAAAACAATCGGTAAACTTATTGCTGAAGCAATGAATAAAGTAAAAAAAGAAGGTGTTATTACTATTGAAGAAGCCAAAGGAATTGAAACTTACGTTGATGTTGTTGAAGGTATGCAATTCGATCGTGGATACATTTCTCCATATTTTGTAACCGATACCGAAAAAATGGAATCGGTTTATGAAAGCCCTTATATTCTTATTTACGATAAGAAAATTTCTGTTATGAAAGACCTTCTTCCAATTTTGGAAAAAGCCGCTCAATCAGGCAAACCTCTCGTTATTATTGCTGAAGACATTGATGGCGAAGCACTCGCTACTCTCGTTGTAAACAAAATCAGAGGTTCGTTAAAAGTTGTAGCCGTTAAAGCTCCCGGTTTTGGCGACCGAAGAAAAGAAATGCTCGAAGACATTGCCGT
Source organism: Bacteroidales bacterium (assembly GCA_016342645.1). Lineage (GTDB taxonomy): Bacteria > Bacteroidota > Bacteroidia > Bacteroidales > JAEINX01 > JAEINX01. The sequence continues at coordinate 25,212 of JAEINX010000051.1, forward strand.
TTTAACAGGTGGTATTGTTATTTCAGAAGAAAAAGGTTACAAATTAGAAGATGCTGATATTTCATATCTTGGTGAAGCCGAAAAAGTTACTATTGATAAAGATAACACAACAATTGTTAGCGGAAAAGGTAAAAAAGAAGATATTGCAGCTCGTATCAAACAAATCAAATCTCAAATCGAAACCACAACTTCTGATTATGATAAGGAAAAATTACAGGAAAGATTAGCAAAACTAGCCGGTGGTGTTGCCGTTATTTATGTTGGTGCCGCAAGCGAAATTGAAATGAAAGAAAAGAAAGACCGTTTTGATGATGCTTTGAATGCAACAAGAGCAGCTATCGAAGAAGGCATTGTTCCTGGTGGTGGAATTGCTTTTATCAGGGCAATTGATGCAATTAAAAGCCTTAAAGGAGAAAACGAAGACCAAAATACCGGAATTGCTATTATTAAAAGAACACTTGAAGAACCATTGCGTCAAATAGTTGAAAACGCAGGTATGGAAGGTTCGGTTGTAGTTCAAAAAGTGAAAGAAGGAAAAGATGACTTTGGATATAATGCCAGAACTCATGTTTACGAAAATCTTTTTGCTGCCGGTGTTATTGATCCTACTAAAGTTACCAGAGTAGCCATCGAAAATGCTGCTTCAATAGCAGGAATGCTTTTAACAACTGAATGTGTTATTGTTGAAAACAAAGATGATAAAGAAGGTATGCCACCTATGGGCGGCGGAATGCCGGGAATGGGCGGCGGAATGGGCGGAATGATGTAAAATAAAAATTCCAAATAATTTAAAAAAACCTCACCCTTGGTGGGGTTTTTTTTATTGTCAATATTTTAAAAATTTGACAACACTCAATTCCTGTTTTGTGCACTATGATGATAGTTGAATTTTACATGTCTGAAATTCAACTTATAAGCTAAATAAATTATGGCAATTGGGGTGCTGCATGCTAAAATATTTGACCTCTAATTTGGTGCGCGTCCTCAACGCTCTATTTTACATAGTCTAATTATCAGCATTTTAAAGTTTGTAATTTGTCTATTTGGGTGCTGCATTTGTATCAATTCGAATGAAATTATTATTAAAACTAAAATATAAAAATAGATTTGCATAATAGATTTTTGTATATATTATATAATCAGCATATTGAAGATTTAGCATTTCAATGGATCAGTTGATTTTTCAAGAAAATATTAATTTTGAAAAGTGGGTGCTGCATTGCACAAAACAGGCGGCGGAATGGGCGGAATGATGTAAAATAAAAATTCCAAATAATTTAAAAAAACCTCACCCTTGGTGGGGTTTTT
>JAEINX010000052.1 GCA_016342645.1 Bacteroidales bacterium
TATGTAACTATAAGATATGAAATTTTTTACAACATAAACTTTGTTAAAAAAACAAAGTTTTATAAGATAATAGTATAAACATCTTTACAAAAATATAGATATTTTGGAAAGTTTGCCATTTTGGCTTATAATGTTAAAAACTTACGAAATTCAGCATTTTAATCAATTATTCCGATCATTTGATAATTATAATTTGTTATTATTTTTTAATAAATTACTTTTGAAAAAAAAATGCGTTGAAAAGTTTTGCAATATATATATTTTATTTTCTCATTTTTTCCAATTTATGCAGGGGGCAATATATATTTAATACTTTGTCAAAAGGAGATGGCTTAGAAACTTCGAGTGTTAATTGCATTGTCAGAGATAAGGAAGGCTTTGTATGGCTGGGAACAAATAAAGGTTTGTATAGGTTTGATGGAACTAATTTCATCCATTTAAACCATATACCAAATGATTCTACAACAATAAGCGGTAATGAAATTATAAGTTTGTTTGTTTCACGAGAGGGAGATATTTATGCCAGCACTAATGAGTATGGAGTAAATATAATTAACCAAAAAACCTTGGATGTAAAACATTTATCCCCGGGTGAGAATGATCCTGTAAAACTTACTTCTGCTCAAAATAAAGTTATTTACGACGATCATAATAATATTTGGATAACAAGTTCGTATAGAGGCGTTGATGTATTTGAGAAAGAAAGTGGTAAAAAGATAAATTTTAAACCTTCAGATTATGTGGATGGAGTGAACCCACGACTGTCAAATACCATTACCTGCGGTGAAAATGACCCTGAAAATCCTGACATCTATTGGTTAGGTACATTACAGGGGATTTTTAGATTTGATATTGCTCAAAATAAAATGGTTTATTTTCCACTTGATGAATGGAAGGCTGAGAACCCTGATATGTATGGTGGCAGGGAAGAAATTGTCAGGGATTTATTATTTACTTCTTCAAAGGAATTGTGGTTTGCAAGTTGGGGAGGGGGAATAGGTAGGCTCAATACCCAAACAGGAACATATAAAATTTTAAAATACCAACCTCTGCATCCAGTGAATGGATTTAGGAATAATGTAATACGTTTGAAGCAAAAAAATGATAGAGAATTGTGGTTTGCAGCACAGCATGACTCATTTGGAGTTTGTGATATTAAAACCGGCGAAATAAATTTTCTTACAAACCCACTTACTAATAAAACAAGCATTAACAATCCTTCTGATATAGTTTATACTGATGATGGTTTGTTATTTGTAAGCTCTTATTCTGATGGCCTCTTTTATACACAAACCCATGCAAATTTTTTTAATCATCAATTTGTTCCTTTCAACTTAATTTGTGCAAGTAGTGAAAAGGATGGAACATTTTTTTGTGGGACGCATGGCCGCCGTGGACAACTTCTGCAAATTAATTCTCAATCGAATAGTTATTCTTCTTTTAAATACATGCCAATAGATGATTTAGATGATAATTTTTTTGTTAATATATTTAATATGGATGATAAAGCCTGGTTGATAGAAAGCTTTGATATCTATTATTTTGACAAGAAAAAAAAGGAAATCTTTCCTTATCTTAATTTTAGACTTGCCGACATTGCACATGTAAAAGACCCTCATCATTTTATTCGGTCAGCAGCTATGGATTTATCAGGCCGTCTTTGGTTGGGAAGTACATTTAACGGGATTTTTATGGTTGATCCGATAAATGATTCGGTTAAGAATTTCTTTAATGAAGATAAACAATTCAATAATCCGTATTTTGATGAATTTATTTTTTCAATGTTTACCGATTCAAAAGGAAGAATTTGGTATGGGTCACAATATTTCGGATATTTTGACCCCCTAATAAACAAATTCATAAACTTAAATGAAACAGATATTTATAACAACTCCGACATTTTCTTAAATAATATCTTTGCTTTTACCGAAACTGAGAAAAACAATATCTGGATAGGCACGGAGAGTTCAGGAATAGCAGTGATAGAAATAAAAAATGATAGCGCTTTTTTTGTTCGGTCATATACATTAGCGAATGGACTTGCTGATAATCAGATAAGCGATATGGTTACCGACCAAAACAATAATGTATGGGTCATTACTTCGGCAGGACTCTCACGAATTATTACCAAAACCGGTGAAATTGAAAATTATAATCAACAATATGGTTTGCAGAGTTTATTCTTTTTAAGAGTGTTAGAAAATGGTGAAATAGTTGCCGGAGGTAGAAATGGCTATTATCATTTTTATCCTGATAGTGTACATCCTGTACAAAATACTACAAATTTGTACATAACATCATTCAAAATATTTGATGAAAAAGTTCCTGTAGATAAAAATATATCCACTCAGCAAGCACTTAATCTGAACTACGACCAGAACTTTTTTTCCATTGAATTCGGTATGATAAATTTTTTTAAAGATAAACCTTCTGATTTTTATTATATGCTCGAAGGCCTTGATGATAAATGGTTACATGCCGGAGATCGCACCTATATCAGTTACACCAATCTCAAAGGAGGCAAGTATAAATTGCACATAAAATCAAATAATACTGAGAAACTGATTCTTCCCCTTCATATTGAAACACCCTATTGGAAGACATGGTGGTTTTTTTCACTTTGTATCCTTTTAGCAATAGGCTTATTATTGATGGGACATCTGTACAGACTTCGTCAGATCAAAAAGCAGGAACACATTAAATCGGATTTCAATAAAAAGATAAACCAACTTGAAATGAAGGCTCTCAGAGCACAAATGAATCCACATTTTTTGTTTAACAGCCTCAATTCTATTCGTTACTACATTTTAAAAAATGACAATGATAATGCAGCCGAATACATCACAAAATTTTCAAAATTACTTCGACTTATTCTAAGCAACTCAAGGCAAAACCAGATAAGCCTTAAAGATGAATTACATACCTTGGAAATTTATATTGATTTCGAACAAATGCGATTCAATAACAAATTCAGTTATGAAATTCTTATTGAACCCGAAATTAAATCCGAAGAAATACAGATTCAACCACTTACAATACAACCCTTTGTTGAAAATGCAATTTGGCACGGACTAATGCCGAAAAAGGACAAAGGGCATTTGGAGATTTCTGTTTCGGCTGATGGAAAAAGGACAAAAATTATTGTTAAAGACAATGGTGTTGGTCGTAAAAATGCAGATGATATTGATAAAAGCGGACTTAGGGAAACCAAGTCCTTCGGATTAAAAATAACCGAAGAACGGATGAACCTGATGGAAAGCATTCACGGAAAAAAAGCCGATTTTAAAATCGTTGATTTGTTTGACAATAAACAAGCAGCAGGCACAAAAGTAATTATAACAATTGAAGCTTAAGTAAAGAAACAAGAAGTATATGAAACTGAAGGCAATAATAGTTGATGATGAATTACATAGTTTAAAAACAACTGAGTTGTTAATACAACAAAATTGTGAAGAAGTTGAGATAATCGCTATTGCGGAAACCCCGGAAAAAGGGATTGAATTAATCGAATCTTTGCACCCTGACCTTGTTTTCCTTGATATTGCTATGCCCCGAATGAATGGGTTTGAAATGCTACTACATCTTTCATACCGCTCATTTGATATTATTTTTACAACAGCTTTTGACGAATACGCAATTAAAGCTTTCAAAGTAAATGCCATCGATTATTTACTAAAACCCATTGATAAAACTGAGTTGATAGAAGCTGTTAATAAAGTTAAATCAAAATCATTTAAAGATGAAGATTATAACAAATTAGATATATTTCTGGAATCTCTTGGGCAACCTTCTTTTAAGAAAGAAAAAGTAGCCATTCCTGTGGATGGGAAAATTCAGATGATACCTTTCTCTTCTATTATTTATTGCGAATCGGAAAGTAATTATACCTTTATTTACGTAGAACAAAACAAGAAATTATTGCTTAGCAAAACATTAAAGGAAGTCGAGAAATTGATAACTCATCCCGATTTTTTCAGGGTGCAGAACTCCTATCTTGTCAATCTCAACCACATTAAAGAATATATTCGCGGTGAAGGGGGTGAATTGATTATGAGTAATGGAGATGAAGTAAGGGTTTCAAGAAATAAAAAAACAGCTCTTTTAATGTTGCTTACTTAATTAAGTGCACAAAAATTGACCACTCCTAAAATTTCCCACAAATAGTCATATTATTCTAATAAGATTATTCAGCTTTTTACAAGCAAATATCAGCATTTGACTCAATACCATTTTTCTATCATTAATGGGCAGTTTACTTTTACTTCCTAATTTAAAAGTAATGAAACAATTTATTTAATAAACCTTAAAATTCTATAGTAATGAAAAAAACAATTTTACTTTTTGTAACGCTTTTTATAGCTCTAATTAGCTTTTCACAAGTGGGGATAAACACGGACGTGATCCTGATGAGTCGGCTATTTTGGATGTTAAATCCACTGATTTAGGCTTATTAATTCCGCGAATGACTGAAGTGGAAAAGAATGCTATCGCATTACCTGCAACAGGATTACTTGTTTTTCAAACAGATGAAGTAATGGGGTTTTATTTTAATAAGGGAACACCACAAATCCCTGACTGGTTAATTCTTTCAGGTGATAATCTCGGCGATCATTGCGCTACGCAGAACCTTGATCTATCAAACTATAAAATAGTTAATTTAACAGAACCTACTGTAAACACCGATGCTGCCACAAAACAGTATGTAGATAATAATGCCGGTGATAACCTTGGAGATCACACAGCTACCGAAAACCTTAATTTGGCAAATTTCAAGATAATCAATTTACCGGAACCTACAGCAAACGCTGATGCCGCAACAAAACAATATGTGGATATTAATAGTGGTGATAACCTTGGAAATCATACTGCATATCAAAACCTTAAATTGAACAACAACTGGCTCTCAAATGATGGAGGAGCAGAAGGAATATATGTTGCTGATAATGGATTTGTGGGTATTAACACAAACACTCCGGGTTGCGAACTTATGGTTGACGGTCACATTGTTTCCAGTGGAATGGTATTTGCATCACCCGGATCAATTAATGAAGCCACCTTCCGTTTTGGACAGGGAGAAGAAAATACAGGTTTTTCAAGCCCGGATTATCAAACTATTTCGGCAATAACTTATGGAGTTGAAAGGATGAGAATCTCTCATAACGGGAATGTAGGTATCGGTGTTTCAAATCCTTCATCCGAATTGGAAGTAAATGGAACTATTGAAGCGACTTCATTTGTCGGAAATGGCTCAGGATTAACTGGTATTGCCGGAGATAATCTTGGAAACCATATAGCTACCCAAAATATAAACCTTAATGGAAACTTGTTGACTGGTAATGGAGGGATTGATATAGACAATGCCACTAATGATGGTGTTAGAGTTATTAATGCAGGAAATCCTTCAAACCAGAATACAAGTTATGAAAAGAACGGTTTTGAAGTTGCCGGTGCAGAGGATAATGGGTTCTATGCAGGAAGAGCAGATAAAAATGGGGTTTATGTTAATGATAGTGGGGAAGATGGAATTCATATTAAGAAGGCCGGGAATCCTACAAACACCAATAGTAGCTATAAGGATAATGGACTTGAGATTGAAGGGGCAGGTGGAAATGGAATTTACATTGGTTATTCAGATTATTCCGCTATAGAGATTGGGAAAGCTAATCAACATGGAATCAAGATAGATGATGCGGGGGGCTTTGGGCTGGATATTGGAAACACAGGATCATGTGCTATTTCTATAAGTCAAGCGGGGATTGATGGTGTGAGAGTAGCGGAAGCTGGTTTACCAACGTCACATATTTTGAGTAATGATAAAAACGGATTTGAAGTTGCCGGAGCCGAAGGCAATGGACTCTATGTAGGAAGAGCAGATGAAAAAGGAATTTATGTGAATGAAAGTGGATCAGATGGAGTTTATGTAAATAAAGTAGGAAATCCTTCTATACTTGTAAACAGCAATACAAAAAATGGTTTTGAAGTCGCAGGAGCTGAAGATGTTGGGCTATATGTAGGTAATGCTGATAATTATGGTGTTCAAATTAATAAAACAGGGGAATTAGGAATCTGGATAAATGAAACGGGAGGCTCCGGTATTGTAATTACTGATGCAGGATCTCATGGATTATCAATTACTGAAGCAGGGGCTAATGGTATTGAAATTTCTGATGCAGGAAAAGATGGTGTAAAGGTAACTTCAGCAGGAAATCCATCAAACACAATAACCAGCAACTATAATAATGGCATTGAAGTGGCAGGTACAGAAGGATATGGCCTTTACGTTGGTCAGGCTGATTTACATGGAATTTTAGTTTGGAAAACAATTCTGAATGGTATTCATGTAGGTTGGGCCGGAGAAGATGGTATTTGTGTAAACAACGCTGTTAAAGATGGAGTTTCCGTAGGTTGGGCCGGAGAAGATGGTTTTTATGTCCATAATGCTGGGGATCCATCAACAATAAGTACCAGCTCATATGAAAATGGATTCGAAGTAGCCGGAGCAGAGGGACATGGTATGTTTGTTGGCCAGGCCGATATGGATGGTGTACATATTAAAAAAGCCGGAACAATTTCAACCACTTCCTCCAGCACGCTTGACAATGGTGTAGAAATTGAAGGAGCGGCAGGGTATGGAATGTACGTGGGAAACTCAGGTAACGATGGAGTTTATCTTGCTAATTCCGGCGGAGACGGTTGTTATGTATATGAGGCTGAAGATTACGGCTTCAAAGCAGCTAATGTTGGTTTAGATGGTTTTTATGTTCAATACCCCGGTGATGATGGATTTTACGTATATTCTGCCACCGATGACGGACTTTATGTAAACAATGCCGGAGACAGAGCCATATATTCACGCACAACAGATGCATCTAATGAATGGGGCCTTTATACCCCTGATAAAATTTATGCTAATAATGTTACATCTAAAGGTAGTAGTTCTTATGCTAAAAATGCCGGAAATTACTCATTAGAGCCTGGAGATATTGTTTGTATTGCAGGTGGTTGGGAAGAAAACGTTTTGGATGGTGCCGGATTTCCTGTTGTAAATATTAGCAAAGCCACAAAATCAAATTCACAGGCTGTTTTTGGTGTAGTGGAATACAAAGTAAATATTCGTGAAGAATATGAAGAAGCACCTAAAGGGGAAAGCCCCGAGCTGAAAAAAAGCTTTGAGCATGCTGATGGAAATATTATGCAGGGAGATTATCTCTCGGTGATAGTGTTTGGCCAGGCAGATGTTAAAATTAATACAAAGGAAAATATTAGGCCGGGTGAACCACTAACTGTAAGTGAGGATGGTGCAAGAAAAATACGAACAACCGAAATCAATGGAATAAGCATAGCCGAGAATGTCGGCCTTCTTGGAAAAGCTTTGGAAGATTCAAATGGAAAAGAAAAAATAAAAGTTTTTATTAATTGTAAATAAAAGAGGAAGATGTAACAGGTAATCAGTGATCGGTAATAGGAAATAAGTCCGTAGATTGGATACTCAAATCCCGATTCCCGTAACTCGTAACACAATAATAATAATAAATCAATTTATCATAAATCTTAAAATCTATCGAAATGAAAAAAACAATTTTACTTTTTATTACGCTTTTTATAGCGATTATGAGCTACTCACAAGTAGGAATCAACACAGATGGATGATCCTGACGAGTCGGCTATTTTGGATGTTAAATCCAAAACATTGGGATTATTGATCCCACGAATGACTGAAACAGAAAAAAATGCAATAGCTTTACCTGCAACCGGATTACTAATTTTTCAGACAAATGAAACTACCGGATTCTACTTTAATAAAGGAACACCGCAAATCCCTGATTGGTTGATTATTTCAGGTGATAATCTTGGCGATCATATCGCTACACAGAACCTTGATCTATCAAACTATAAAATAATTAATTTATCTGATCCTATCGAAAACACAGATGCAGCCACGAAGCAATACGTTGATGCTAATAGTGGAGATAACCTTGGAGATCATACAGCTACAGAAAACCTTAATTTGGCAAATTTCAAGATAATCAATTTACCGGAACCTACAGCAAACGCTGATGCCGCAACAAAGCAATATGTTGATGCGAATAGTGGTGATAACCTTGGAGATCATACAGCTACTGAAACTCTTAATTTGGCCAATAATAAAATTATAAATTTAACAGAACCTGTTGCAAACAGTGACGCTGCAACAAAATTGTATGTTGATGCTAATAGTGGTGATAACCTTGGAGATCACACTGCCACTGAAAATGTTAAATTATCAGGAAATTGGCTGTCAAATGATGGAGGAGACGAAGGTGTTTTTGTTGCTGATGATGGAAAAGTTGGTATTGGTACATCAACACCTTATGGCGGTATTCTCGAAGTAAAAGGTGATGGTAGTTTATTAGGAGGTTTAAGAGTATCAGGTACAGGAAGTAATTCGGTTGGTTCAGCTATATATTTGAATGCTCAAAATCGTGATTGGATGGTTTCGGCAACTGGGCCAAATAGTTCTACGGGAAATGAAAAGTTTCAAATAAGGGATTATTCAGCCGCTCAATCTCGTTTAGTTATTGATAATACGGGGAATATTGGCATTGGAACATCTAATCCAATAAGGAAGCTTGATGTTGACGGAATTATTAAAGCTACATCATTTGAAGGTGATGGCTCAGGTTTAACAGGTATTTCGGGTGATAATCTTGGAAATCATACAGCCACAGAAAATATTAAGCTAAATGGATTCTGGCTTTCATCTGATGGGAATTATGAAGGCGTATTTGTTCACCCTAACGGCCAGGTGGGTATAGGTACTTCAAGCCCTGATGCTCTTCTTGAAATAGATGGTAACGATGCAAATACATTTAAGGTAAGCAGATCCTATGGTTTAAACCCAACTGAATTTGTTGTCGAATCAAGTGGAGAAATATACCTTGCCAAAAACTCAGTTGAATATGCCAGATTAGGCTGGTCACCAGGAGATTTTGGTAATTTGGAGTTAAAACAGGCTGGGAACACCTTTGTTTACTTGGGTAATACGTCATATTTCAATGGATCAGGCAATGTGGGAATTGGAACAACATCACCTTCAACCAAGTTAGAGGTAAATGGTACTGTTACAGCATCCTCCTTTGTAGGTGATGGCTCAGGATTGACTGGAGTTGCTGACAATCTTGGAAACCACACTGCAACAACAAACCTGAATATGACAAATCATACAATAATAAACCTTTCCACACCTACTGCTAATACTGATGCTGCTACTAAACTGTATGTTGACAATAGTGGCGATAACCTTGGAAACCATACTGCTACCTCCATCCTGAATATGGCAAATCATAAAATAACAAATCTTACTACACCAACTGCTAATGGTGATGCTGCAACAAAACAATATGTTGATAATAATAGTGGCGACGACCTTGGTAACCACACAGCAACTCAAAACATCAAGCTAAATGGCAAATACTTATCAGGAGATGGTGGGAATGAAGGTGTTTTTGTTACTTCAACAGGCAAGGTAGGTATTGGATTAAACAACCCAGCTCAAAAGTTTGAAGTAAATGGGATAATAATGGCAGAAGATGGAGTACTTGTTGATGATGCAAGTCAGGATGGAGTTTATGTTAATGAAGCAAATAATAATGGTATCCATGTTAAAGAGGCCGGTAATCCAAGTTCAACATTTTCTGATATTAGTGGAAATGGAGTATTAATTGAAGGTGCACAAGGGAATGGACTTCAAATTGGTACTGCTGATGAAAATGGAGTCTCAGTTTATTTTGCAGATAATGATGGTTTCAATATCTGGTATGCCGGTAACCCATCTTCATATATGTCATCAACTTTAAGCAATGGAATTGAAGTTATGGGTGCCCAGGGTTATGGTGTATTTGTTGGCCAGGCAGATAGAGATGGTATCCATATCCGTAATGTCGGCTCTAATTCAACGAATACAGTTAGCGCCCTGGACAATGGAGTTGAAATTGCAGGGGCAGAAGGATATGGTTTGTATGTTGGAAATTCAGGTAATGACGGCGTTTACCTTGCAAATTCAGGCGGAGACGGTTATTATGTATATGAAGCTGAAGATTATGGTTTCAAAGCAGCTAATGTTGGTTTAGATGGATTTTATGTACAATATCCCGGTGATGATGGTTTTTATGTATATTCCGCAACTGATGATGGACTATATATAAACAATGCCGGAGACGATGCAATATATTCCAGGACTACAAATACATCCAACGAATGGGGCCTTTATACTCCTGACAAAATATATGCAAATAATGTAACGTCCAAAGGGAGCAGCTCTTATGCTAAAAATACGGGGAGTTCCACATTAGAGCCGGGTGATATTGTTTGCATTGCCGGTGGTTTGGAAGAGAATGTTCTGGATGGAGCCGGCTTTCCGGTTGTTAAAATTAATAAAGCAACTAAATCCAATTCCCATGCTGTTTTTGGGGTAGTTGAATACAAAGTGATTATTCGTGAAGAAATGGAAGAAGCCCCGGAAGGAGAGACTCCCGAACTGAAAAAAAGCTTTGAATATTCTGATGGAAATGTTTCGCAAGGAGAATACCTTTCCGTAATAGTATTTGGTCAGGCAGAAGTGAAAGTAAGTGATTCAAAAAGCATACAAGCAGGTCAGAAACTTACAATTTCCGAAACAGCTGGAAAAGCACGTACTTTAAACAGCCAGGATGCATGGGTTGATACCGGAATTCTCGGTAAAGCATTGGAGAATTCTGCAGGACAGGGTAAAATTACTATTTTTGTTAACTGTAAATAGAGTAGCAGTGGCAGTAGCAGTGGCAGTGGCAGTAGCAGTAGCAGTGGCAGTGAGTGGCAGGAGCAGTTTGGAGTTTTTTTAGTTATTAATGATCAGGAAAACACCAAAACTTCTGGTACGCCGGAACTCGCAACCCGCAACCCGTAACTCAAAATACAATGATTAATCAATAAAAATAATAGTTATGAAAACAACGAAACGAAGTAAGCGACACGAAGTTAGCCCGTATGGATCCGTACGACCGAATGGAAGTCCGTATGGATGGAAAATAACCTTCCAGCTACTCTTTCTTATGATGTTATGCTGGAATTTGCAAGAAGTTAAAGCCCAGTGGGTGATAAAAGAAAACACGAATATAAAAGTAAGTACCGGATCATTTATTAATGTTCATGGAGATTGGAAAAACAATAACCCTGAACTGGACCTTGGAGAAGGAACAATTAAATTTTCAGGATCAGAAAACCAAAACATTCAAGGTGCTAACACTTTTAAAAAAATGCTTGTTGAAAAATATTCAAACGAGCTCGAATTAAATGGTAATCTAAACTGTAACGGAACACTTGAAATTGCTTCAGGAAGTTTTAATGTAAATCCCGAAATAGAATTAACATTAAACGATGACTTTACAAACAATGGAGCATTTACAATAAAATCAGATGAAAACGGAACAGGCTCATTGCTTGATAATGGAATGATTACGGGAAACGGTGTCTTTACAGTTGAGCAATTTCTCACAGGTGGCCCTGCATTGGAAGATATCTGGCATTATGTTTCACCGCAGGCAGAGGATGTTTTGTCTGGAATTTATTCCGGTGGAATGCTTTTAAAATATAATGAAACAATAAGCGGTTTTGTCCCGATTGAAACCCCTGATGAAACTTTGAATGTTTTGCAAGGATACTCAGCTTCTTTTGATGAAAATACAACAGTTTATTACACCGGAAATCTTTTCACAGCTTCCCAAACAATTACAGGTTTAACCTATACTGAAAACACCTCGGCTAATTATGATGGATTTAATTTGGTAGGAAATCCCTATCCTTCATTAATTGATATTGAAAGTACAGGAATTACGTTAGAAAATCTTGGCAATGCCTTTTATTTTTGGGATAATACTTTGAACGGAGGCCTTGGTGATTTTTCAATTTATATTAAAGGCGGTTCTGCTATCAACGGAGCTACCCAATATATTTCGGGTGGACAAGGTTTTTTCCTTAAGGTTGATTCACCCGGAAATATCGGAACATTTTCAACGGATAATTCAGCAAGACTTCATAATGGCGAGCCATCCTCAAAAGACTCTTATGTTAATCTATTGAGATTATCAGCAGAAGGAGGAGTATTCAGCGATGAAACAATAATTTGCTTTAATGAATTAGCAACAGAATCATTCGACAGCGAATTTGATGCTTATAAATTTATTTTAAATGATAATATAAATCATCTTTATTCCAAAACACCTGAAGATTTAGGACTTGCAATAAACACTTTACCAGACATTCTTTTAGATAACGGTATTTCAGTTCCTTTATCTTACAATGTTGTTGAATCAGGTAGTTACATGATAACAGCAAGTGAACTTGAGAGTTTCATCGAAGCAAGTATTATTTTAGAAGACATTTTAATCGGAACCACAAGCGATCTAAATGAAAATCCAATCTATAATTTCACGGCAAATCCAGAAGATGATCCCGATAGGTTTATTATTCATTTTAACGTTTCTTCAACACAAACTCAGAATTATTCACTTGTAACAGGTTATCAATTTATTTCAACACGTCTGATGCCAGATGATCAAAACATGTTGAACATTTTATCCGAAAACCTCGAAAGTCTTGATTTTGTCAGAAACACAGCCGGATTGATGTTACGAAAAATCGGCCCGATGTGGGTAAACGGAATAGGCGATTGGGTTACTACCGAAGGATATTTATTTAGAATGACTTCTGACGATTTATTAACAATTAGTGGTTCGACAATTGATCCGCAAACTCCTATTGATCTGATCAACGGTTATCAGATGATCAGTTTTCTACCCGAGTCACCTGTAAACACAAATGATGTATTTGCAGATGTTTTAAGTAACCTGGATTTTGTAAGAAATTCAACGGGCTTAATGTTCCGCAAAATCGGGCCAATTTGGGTTAACGGAATTGGAGATATGCAACCTGGTGAAGGATACCTCGTTAGGATGAATGCAGATGATGTATTAATTTATCCTGAAACAGTAGATAATTTAATTGCAGCAAAAACAAAACTGCCTGAACATTTTAAAATTAAAGACGGCAATCCTTACGATCCGGTCTGGACAATATATTTTGAACAGGGAGCTTTAAATATAGGTGATGAAATTGGAGTTTATGATGGAGAAACGCTTGCAGGTGCAGGTGTTGTGAATTCTGAGAACATTCTTGAAAACTCCATTCCTGTTTTCAGCAATCTAAATAAAAACGGAAATTACCCAATATTCAAAATCTGGAGTAAAACCGGAGAAGAAGAAATTCTCTTAACAGATTATTCTTATATAAATCCATACGGAAATCCCTACATGGAAGAAACCTTCCCCGAAACTGATGGAGAATACAGCATGTTAAACTTTTCTGTTACAGGAATATCGGATAATGACAACAATAATTCATCATTAACAATCTATCCTAATCCTTCCGATGGAATATTTAATATTTCTATGGAAAGCTTAAGCGGTGATTTGCAATGCAAAGTATTCGATTTAACCGGAAATGAATATCGAAACATTAAATTCACCGGAATTACCGGATTTATGATAAAACAACTCGATTTAAAAGATTTGCCTGCAGGAGTTTATTTTATAAGCTTTTTGGGTAGGAATTTATCTAAGATTGAGAAGATTGTGATTCAATAGTTCTCCTTAATCCTTATTTCACTAAAAAAGAAAGCCTGTCAGATTAAAATCCGGCAGGCTTTTTTGTTTTAATTTATTAAGGAAACAGGAATATTTGTCGTACACTCATTTATATATTTTACTTATCTTTACAAAAAAGATTATTATTTTTTCTATGAAAAAACTAATCGTAATATTTTTAATCTTTCCAAGTATTATTATTGCTCAAAATGAGATTGATAGCCTTCAAAATCTTTTAGAAGCTTCCACCGGTGAACAAAAATTTTCATTATTAATGAAGATAATTGAAAAAATTTACAACAAAGAACCAAAAAATGCTTTACAATATTCTTTTGAGGCTTTGCAAATTGCTGAAAAAGCGAATAATGAAAATTGGAAAGGAAAGGCATACAATGAGATAGGAAGATCATATATGGGTTTCGGAAATTATGATTCTGCAATTATTTATCATCGAAAAGCATTGAATATTAGACAAAAACTTAGAGATAAAGATAAAATAGCCGAATCATATGAAAAACTTGCAAGGTGTAATTTTAATCTTGGAGATTATGACTCAACTCTTAAAAATTACCAGAATGCCTTAGTTTTTAATCGTGAAACAGGAAACAGGAAATGGGAATCTCGAGACCTTTCTGAAATAGGATATACATATAAAACTATTAGCGAATACGATAAAGCGATTGAGTATTATCGACAAGCTTTAAAAATTAGTGAGGACATTAATGAATATGAAGTAACTGCATCAATAATGAATCGAATTGGCAGTGTTTATACAAAATTAGAAAATTATAAAAAAGCTCTGGAGTATTACCAAAACTCATTAAAAATCAGAGAGGAAATTGGATATGATTGGGGAATTGCCGGCTCATATAACAATATTGGATTAATTTATAATAAATTAGACAAACATGATTTAGCGTTGGAATATTTTTTCAAAGCTCTTGATCTTAATGAAGAAATGGGAAATATGCGATGGAAATCATATAATCTTAATAATATTGGAAATACATATAGATTAAAAGGTGAATATTTAAAAGCATTAGAATATTTAACAAAATCATTAAAGATCAAAGAGGAGCGAGAAGATAAAAAAGGTATTGCTAATACTTTTACATTAATAGGTAAGATTTATGTGCTTTTAAAAAATTACGATAAAGCTCTTGATTTTTTTAATAAAAGTCTTTATCTCGCAAAAGAAATTGGATTGAAAGATAAAGTTAGAGACTCCTATTTGAATTTTTCCGAAACCTATTCATTAATGGGTGAATATAAAAAAGCCTTTGAGTACAGCAATTTATATTCTGAAATAAAGGATTCCATCTTAAATGATGAAAAGTTTAAGACTATTACCGAAATTCAAACAAAATATGAAACCGAGAAAAAGGAAAAAGAAAATGAGATTTTAAAAAAGGACTTAAGTATAAAAGAAAAAAGCGAGCAGATATTGTTATTTAAGCAAAGACTGATGTTTGTAGTGATTTTAGCTTTATTCGTTTTGGTAATATTAATTTTCTTCCTGTTACGATTAAAGAGCGAATCTCTGAAAAGCAGCAAAATTCTTTTTAAACAGGAGAAAAAATTAAATGAATTGGAATTACGAAACAAAGAAAGGGAAAAACTGCATTTAGAAGAACTTGTCTTTGCTGAACAACAGATAAACAATTTACAGAAAGAAAAAATACAACACAAAAACCGTGAGCTATCAACAATAACCCTCCATATTTTAAATAAAAATAAAATTCTTTCGGAAATTAAAAATGAAGTTGGCATTATAAAATCTTCAAATGTTTCTGACAATTCTGCTTGTAATAAGATTTTGAACCTCATTGAAGGAAATCAGGTATTAGATCAGGATTGGGAGCAATTCAAAAAACACTTTGAAGAAGTGCATAAAGGCTTTTTTGAAAAGTTAAACAAAAATTATAAAACTCTAACACAAAATGATTTAAAATTATGTGCCTATTTAAGGATTAATTTAAGCTCAAAAGAAATTGCTAAAATTATGAATATAACAATTGATTCAATGAAAAAAAGCCGTCATCGTTTAAGAAAGAAACTTGAAATAAACCCGGACGATGACCTTTTTGAATTTTTGAATAAAGTATAAATATTTTTGATTGACAACGATTTATGAATTTATGTGCTAAGTTTGAGAAGACATACATTCATCAATCAATATTCATTTCCAAACCTAAACATTTCTTTACTTTTTATTTTATACTTTATTTTTTAGCCTTTAGCCATTCT
The DNA here is from genome assembly GCA_016342645.1 of Bacteroidales bacterium. Classification (GTDB taxonomy): domain Bacteria; phylum Bacteroidota; class Bacteroidia; order Bacteroidales; family JAEINX01; genus JAEINX01. Next base: position 15,906 of record JAEINX010000052.1, read on the forward strand.
CATTTGGCCTTCTCTTTAATCAAAATACGACTAATATTTTCCTTGTTTTTTTAATAGAAAATCTTTTTGTCCCCCTTACTTCTTGCATTAAATTCCATATATACCTATTGCAATTTTATTATTTAAAGATGATTTAATCAAAGAGTGTCTTTTAAACACTTTAGATCAGTTCATTGGAGAATTATTATAATTTTTTTTTAAAAATTGTAAATAAAAGAAAATATTTTCATAGAAAAAATTATTCCGATAATGTCATACCATTGTCCACCCTGGTTATTTGCTTTCAGCCAAAAGTGATATTAATTTTACCATTATGAAAACACAAAAACATATAAAAAATTTCTGATAATGATAAAACATCTCGACATACTTATTAGTGGAAATCTTAAAAATGCTGCTATTGCATTTCTAACAATAAAAGCAGCCAATCAATTTAATATTAAAGGAATTGTTGGGTACACATCAAACAAAAACATATTTATTGAAGCAGAAGGTTCCGAATCACAATTAACAAAATTCATTGATTGGTGTAAACAGGAAAAACTCGGTGCTGAAATTAAAGAAGTGGTAATTAAAAACGGTGAAATACAAAATTATAAAACATTTGAAATGGAAGTGAATAAAGTGCAATGGAAGTATGAAGTGGGCATGAGCAGCGGCAGTGGCAGCAGTGGAACTCAGCCTGCAATTAATGATAATTTTTTTATAAACCTTAAAATTTTACAGTAATGAAAAAAATAATTTTACTTAACGACTTAATTTAAAAAAAATACCTGCGGGAGTTTATCTTATAAGCTTTACAGCAAAGGATTTATCTAAGATTAGGAAGATAGTGATTCAATAGAATTTATTGAAGATATGAAAATTAGCTTGACTTCTGCGTCAATATTTTATATATTAGCTGTTTGATAAAAGTAATTAAATTTAATTAAATTAAATATAACAATTAAAATAAACGCTTTATGAAAAAATTTACTTTTCACTTTGTATTTCTTCTTGTAATGCTATTTTTAAACGGAGGATTTATACAAACTTTCAGTCAAACCTACGATCGTTCTTCTTATGATTATTGGCAGAAAAAGATGAGAGACCCACATCAAAACTTCAATCAATTAGTCGATGAATTTGATAATTATTGGAAAGGAAAAAAGATTGTAAAAGGCTCAGGCTACAAACAGTTTAAACGCTGGCAATATAATTGGGCTGGAGATGTCCGTGAAGACGGAATCCTGCCTGAACCCGGATACTACATGAATGAGTTTTATAAATACGAACAGTCTTATGGTACCGATGCAGTTGTTGGTGATTGGGAATTTGTTGGTTACGGTGCAAATCCTCAACCTGAAGGTGCCGGACATGGGCGTCTCAGCAGCATTGCGTTCCATCCTACCAATCCAAATATTATGTATGTTGGGGCACCTGCTGGAGGATTATGGAAATCAACATTCGGTGGAAACTACTGGGAAGTCAACGGTACCGATGATCTACCTACTATTGGAGTAGCTTCTATTGCAATTGATCCGAGTGATCCGAATATAATTTATATTGGAACTGGAGATTTATCAGGTTGGGATGCACCTGGAAAAGGTGTTTATCGAACGACGAATGGTGGTTACACATGGGAACCAAGAAATTTCCATATAGACAATTTGCATGTATCAAGGATACTAATATCTCCTGATGACCCTGATAACATTGTAATTTCAACTTCTGATGGTGTTTATAAAACGTTTAATGCCGGAGGTACATGGATCAAATCATCAGGGATTGATGGAGTTGTGCGAGATATGGTTAACAAACCGGGCACTATGAATATTTTGTACGCTTGTGTCGAAGGACATTTTCTCAAGTCGGTTAATTCAGGTATTACATGGAATGAAAGTTACTCAGGGATACCGTATCCTGGCCACAGGTCAGCCATTGGTGTAACGCCTGCCAATCCTGATAAAGTATATTTCTTTTCCACACTCGATGGAAAAGCCTATAAACTTTACATTTCTGATGATGAAGGTTTCTCATTTAGTTCTAAGGACGTTGATTTTGAAAGTGGCCAGGGAGGTTATAATCTGGATATTGCTGTTGATCCTGCAAATGAGAATGTATTGTATGTTGGCATGGTTGAGTTGTACAAATCAACAAACGCCGGAGATGACTGGTCTAACATTGGTTCATCTCCATTGCATGCTGACCAGCAAATACTTGAATGGTCGCCCCATTCCGGTGACCTCTACATTGGGAATGACGGAGGTATTTATTATACACCAGACGATGGTGGGCAGTTTATTGATATTAACATTGGATTGGCAATTGGAATGAGTCACAGAGTAAGTACAAGTCAACAAAATTCTGACATTCTGGTTTGCGGACAGCAGGATTGCGGAACATTCACTACGGAAGGAGGGACATTTTACCATAAACGCGGTGGTGATGGAATGGATTGTGAGATTGATTATACAAATTCCAATATCATCTACGGCACCTGGCAACATGGCCCTATCGGCAGGACAAGCGGAGGAGCAGGATCATCAAGTACGTGGCATTCAATTGGAGGAATGTATGAAGATGGTACTATTGTAAATGGAGTAAATGAAAGGGGAGGTTGGTTAATGCCGTTCCAGCTACATGATGATGATCCGTCTATTATGTTCGGTTGCTGGAGAAATGTATGGAAAAGCACCAACGTTAATACATCCAACCATAGTGACATAGAATGGTCTAAAATTTCAAACTTCAATGATGATAAGGTTTGTGAAATATTTGAAAAATCGCCTGTAAACGATAATATTATGTATGTTGGGAGAGCCAGGCCCTGGTCTTTATATATGACAATCAATGGGGAATTATCATCACCTACATGGTTTGAAGTTTCTTTGCCTTATGCAGGTGGTATTTCTTGGATTGAAGCTCATCCAAATGAACCATATACCTTTTACATTTGTATATCGAACAGAATATATAAAACAATTGATCTGGGACAAAGTTGGGAGCGTATTGACGGCAATATGCCTAATGTTTCAAAATTTTGTATTATTCATCAGGAAGGCAGCAATGAGCATTTATACGTTGGCACTCGAACTGGCGTCTATTATCGTGATGCAGTTACTCCCGGATGGAACTGGGTTAAATTTAAATCGGGTATTCCTTTAAATGCTCCTGTTTTTTTCCTTAATATTAATTATGGAACTTCACCCTCACAATTATTTGCCGGAACATGGGGGCGTGGAATTTGGAAAACCGATGTATTAGAAGAATACAAGCCAAACCTGAAAATTATTTCAGGAAACTGCAATGTAAACAGCACTAATGTTGAAATAAGTGTTGTTTTTAAAAATGAAAGCGAAATGGTGGATGCAAGCAATTTTAAGCTTGGATATTATTTATCCCCAAATAACATTATTTCATCAGGTGATTATAAGATTACTGAAGATACTATTCTTTATGCTGCACCGGGTATTATTATCGGAGAGGATTGCTCAAGGGGTGTAAAATATATTGAACCTGAAATTCCAAGCGGAACCTATTATATTGGTGCATTAGTGGATAATTACTATGAAATAGATGAATCGAATGAAAACGATAATTTTATCGTTTTCGATGACCAGGTTACTTTGAGTACACCTTTGATTCCACTAAATTTAACAGCTTCCGACGGTACTTATGGGCATAAAATTGTTTTAGACTGGGATCCGCCTACCGGATTGGTTGACACAGTTTGGTACAGGGTTTACAGGAACACTTATAATAACCCAAACACAGCTGAAGTCCTGGGAACAGTGTGGAATACAATTACTGCAAAATGGGACGAGACCGCCGAAGATGGAATTGATTATTATTATTGGGTACGGGCGGCATATAATTATCTGGGTTTAAGGCCCAGCGCTTTCAGTACTTATGATATCGGATGGCAATACCTTAATCCCCCTTCTGATGTGGATGCATCAAACGGAGTTTATGACGATCGTATTAAAATTACCTGGGAACCACCTGAGAATGGTACACATTTTAAAGTATGGAAAAATACCACTACAAATCAAAACACTGCAACTCCTCTAAGTACGAACTGGTCATCTCTTCCTTATCAATATGATTATGACGTGGAACCGGGAACAACATATTTTTATTGGGTTAAAGCAGCTATTAGCAGTACGGGATCAAAACCTTCACCTAATTTTAGTTCTTATGATGCCGGTTGGGTGGCATTAACCAATGCACCCACGGCAAGTGCAACAGATGGGGAATTTACCGACCGGATTGAAGTAACATGGAATACAGTTCCCGGGGCTTCCTACTACAGGTTATCTGGAAGTTATACAAATGATCCGGAAACTTCTAATCCAATGACTGCTTGGATAACTGCAACAAGTAGAACCGATGGGGGTGCACAAAGAGGTGTTTTCAGATATTACTGGGTTCAGGCATCTACAAATATACAAGGTACCAACCCCACCGGTTACGGCGAAGGTGACTCCGGATGGAGAAAATTAGAAGAAGTTCAGAATGTGCAGGCTGCCGATGGTACATCTGCAGATCATATCCGGGTTACATGGAACAATCAGACTTATGCCGATTATTTCAAAGTATTTCGCAATGTGAATCCGAATTTTGCAAATGCTGATCCTGTTTCCTATTGGATAGAAGATAATGATTATAACGACAGTACGGTTTCAGCGCCCGGCGATAAATTTTATTGGGTATTGTGTGCAAAAGATACTGCGATAAACAGTGACCAGGGAAGTTACAATATAGGTTGGCGAAAATTGTATCCACCCGAAGTTGATGCTACTGACGGATTTTATGCCGACCATGTAAAAATAACATGGGATCCGGTTCCCGGAGCTAACTCCTACAGGGTTTTCCGTGGCCCAGAGTTTAGCGCCACACCAACGGTAAACCTTACAGACTGGAGCAGTACTCTTAATTTTGAATTTAATGATTATGATGTAGTTCAAAGTGAAGAATATAATTATTTTGTAAAAGCTGCATTTAATAATTACGGAACCAAACCCAGTGAATATGGAAACGATAATGGAGTAGCTGATGAATGTGCAAATATAGCTGAGGATCCAGATCCGGTTCATCGCAGCGTTGATATTACCGCAAGTACTTTGACCATCAATCACAGGATAGTCAACATCGGCCCTCACTCTACGGTTATTCCTGTTAAAATTGCTTATATGTTAACTGTAGGCCCACCCGGCTGGAATATCGTTTACAATTTAGACACGGATGAAATACCTGCACTTGCCGCAGGCGCCTATTACGACAACTCTTATTCCGTTAATCTTGAAACAATCTCTGGTGGGCCAGTTCCCCACGGTACTTATTATTTAACAATACTTTATAATTCATGGGGGAATATCTGCGAAACAGACTGGTCCGATAATGTTGTTCACTGGGAAACACCTGCTATTAACTATACCGATGCTTTATACGGAACTTATACCATCGGAGGTACAAACCCCGATTATACCAACTTTGTTGAAGCACAGACAGATTTGATTAACAAAGGAATTAGTGCCCCTGTAATATTTAATGTCAGGCCAAGCTTTTACAATGAGCAAGTATCATTTTCTTCAATTGGCGGATGTAGTGAAACAAGAACAATTCTTTTTCAAACAGAACCTAATAAATCCGATACGGCAGAAATTTCATTTGCCGGTTTTGAAGGAAATTATACCCTTCAGTTTGACGGATCTTCAAATATAATATTTAAAAACCTAAAGATAACTTCACCCGGCTACACAAATTACCAGGGCACTTTTGGAAGGGTTATTGATTTTAAAAACGGTGCTCATAATATAACAATACAGAATTGTTATATTGAGGGTTCATCCGACCTTATCCATCTGAGTGATGATATTGCTACAATTTATTGTGGTAACTCATTTTGTAATGATATTATGCTAAAGGACAATAATATTCGCCACGGATCATGGGCAATTTTTATGGAAGGACAAAGTTCAGGGGATGACGAATTATATAATTTCAATATTATAAATAATGATATCGGTAAGTTTGCATATACGGGGATATACTTGAAAAATCAAAAGAATCCTGTTATCCGGAAAAATATAATAAATTATTCACCAACTCCCGTATCGCAATGCAAAGGAATTGAATTGTATAACATTGAAAACGGTTTTACCATTGAAAAAAATAAAATAATTATGGAAGCCAGCGATGGTGTAATCCGTGGTATTGACCTTTTTCACTGCAATGGATCTGATGAAAACAGGGGTTTTGTAGCGAATAACTTTATTGCTATCAATTCCGATTTTGAAGAGCCAATATATGGGCTTACCTCGTTTATATGCACAAAATTCGATATTTATAACAATAGTATTAGCATAAGCGGAGAAACTTACCAGCAAACTTTCTGCATTTACCTGGATTGCTTAGATGATGATATTACACATGAAAATAATGTGAAAAACAATATTTTCTTTAATCAGTCAGGCGGATATGCTGTTATCTACGGAGATGAAGCTATCAACCATAGTTATATTACCGAAATGGATTATAATGATCTTTATACTACCGGAACTTTTCTCGCTTTATATGGGAATACAAATCAGGTGGCAAATTTTAATACATGGAAAACTGTTTCCGGATTCGATACACATTCGGTTTCGGGTGATCCTTTATTTATTAGCCAATCCGATCTTCATGTCCAGAGTGCCGGAGTAAATGATGTTGCTACTCCACTTTCAAGCGTTCAGGATGATATTGACGGAGATGCCAGGCATCCCTTATTTCCCGATATAGGTGCAGATGAATTTACACCTCCCCCTCCTGATTACGACATTTATGTAAATGATATTATTGAACCCATAACCGGATATGGTTTAACTAACGAGGAAACAATCACAATTGAAATCTATAATGTTGGGTCTCAAAATATATCTAATTTTCCTGTTACCTATAATATTAATAGTGGAAGCACAGTAACTGAAACAGTAACAGAAACATTAAATTCATTTGATGTTTTATGGTATTCGTTTGCAACTAAGGCCGATTTATCCGAAATTGGAACATACATCATTACCGCTTCCACAGAATTGCCAACTGATGAAAATAATGCTAATGATTCATATACTGCCACAATTATTAATCTTAATCCATATAATTGCATCCCTTTATACGGAATTGGTTGTGATAATGGTGATTATATCGACGATTTTCATATCAGTAGTTTATATCATACAGAAAGTGGATGTAGCCAAAACGGATATGGTGATTTTACAAATATGGCAACATATATGACACAGGGACAATCCTATCAAATGGATATTAGTTTAGGGTATAACGATCAATATGTTTCCTTATGGGTTGATTTTAATGATAATCTGATTTTTGAAGATGAAGAAAAATTAGTGCAGGACCTTTATTGTGAAAATGGTGGCCAAACTTATAGCAGTATGGCAGTTATTCCCAATTCCGCTTTACCGGGACCGCATCGTATGAGGGTAAGGTGTGCTTGGGACAACTACCCTGTTGGTCCTTGTAATTATTTTCAATACGGAGAAGCACATGATTACACCGTTGAAATATTTACCGGTGGCGGACTTTGGGTATTTTCCAATGATTTTAAAACCGAGTGCCCGGGAACTCCTGTTACTATTTCTATTGATGTACAGGGCGGAACACAGCCATACAGCTATTTATGGTGTACCGGTGAAACCACCGAAACTATCCTTGTTTCCCCTGAAATAACCACAGGGTTTAAAGTATTTGTAACCGACCAATACGGATACATCGGGACCGATTCTGTTTATGTGATTGTAAATCCGAAACCTTTGGTAACAATTAATGCCCCATTCTGGGGTTGTGAAGGTAGCGACATTCAACTTTATGGGGATGCAACTGCTTATGGAATAATGAAGGAATATTGCATTACAGGCTGTGAATTGCCGACAGGATATTGCCCATCATCTGCCTTATTTAATGATAATTCAATTGTTGAAGAAGTGGTTTTAAACACTATTAACAATAATACTGCAGGCAACTGCGCCACTTATTCCGATTTTACAGATATGTCCACAACTCTATTAAAAAATGAGATATATGACCTCGAAGTTACAATTGGTACGTGTGGAGCTGAAAACTATAAAGGTGCAAAAGCTTTTATCGATTGGAACCGTGATGGTGATTTTGAAGATTTCTTTGAAGAAGTTGCAGAATTCTGGGCAGTAGATACAACCTATACGCATTTGATGATGATCTGGGTACCGAATGAAGCCGTATTAGGAAATACAATTATGCGGATAGTTGCTGTTGAAACAATGAATACCTGGTCGATTTCACCTTGTGGTGACTATAACTATGGTGAAACAGAGGATTACACCATCAATATTGCAGATACTGCACAGAATCAGATAATATCTTATGATTGGACCGGGCCGAATGGATATATTTCGTCCTTACAAAATCCGGTTTTAAATAACGTGGTGCCGGCTGATACAGGATATTACAAATTAACAGTTTCAGATGGAAACCTTTGTACAAACGCCGATTCTTTATATATTTGGATAGAAACAACACCTTTTGCTTATGCAGGCCCCGATACAACTATTTGTGAATACATGATATATCAGACTGATCCGTTAGTTGAAAACGCAATGAGCGTAACTTGGGTAACGGATGGCTCAGGTTATTTTGATACAACATACATTGAATCACCAAGTTATTACGCAAGTTGGGAAGATGTTCAAAGCGGTAGTGTTGATTTAACTTTAACTGCATGGCCAAATTATCCTTGTTTGGATTCAGCTTCATCCACTATGACATTAAGTTTTCAACAAATGCCTTTTGCAGAAGTCCCTCCGGGTGATTTGATCTGTGGAAATGAAAATTACCAGATAAGCGATGTTAGTGCATATAATTATAACGAACTTTATTGGACGACAAATGGAACAGGTAGTTTTAGCGATTCGACCATTCTGAACCCACTTTATATCCCGAGTATTTCGGATATTGAAAACGGTTTTGTTGATCTGATATTAATTCTTGAAGCTATTGAGCCTTGTTGTGCAGACTCATTTTACTTATCTTTAATGATTCAACAAGAACCTTTTGTTTATGCCGGTGTGGATACAAGCATTTGTTCAAACGGAACATTGTCAATATTATATGCTGAGGCTGAGGATTATGATTCATTACGATGGGTCACAAGCGGAACAGGTTATTTTACGGATATTTATAGTTTAAATCCTGAATATTTCCCCAGTTGGGCAGATATTAACTCTGGTTCAGTGGATTTATCTTTGGTTGCATTTCCAATGATTCCATGCTCCGGCAGTATTGTTTCATCATTTATTTTAAGTATTTCACAAGAAACCTACGCTTTTGCAGGTGGATTTGATTTTATTTGTGAAAATACACCATATTTATTAGCGGCAGCTGAAGCTTCCGGCTATTCTTCTTTATTATGGGAAACAAGTGGCACAGGCTACTTTGACAATCCGAATGAATTGAATCCGGTATATTATCCGGGAGAAAATGAAACAGGTTTTATTTTTCTTTCACTTACTGCCTATGGAAATCCGCCCTGTGGAAATTCAACCGATTATTTTTATTTAGAAATAACACCTGCTCCTCAGGCTTTAATTGATGATGAAGCAAGTATTTGCGAAGGTGATTATTATACTTTTATAAACGATACGGCGTTTAATTATGTTTATATATTCTGGGAAACAAGTGGTTCAGGTTATTTTAGTGATCCTTATTCTTTTCACCCGACTTATTTTCCGGAAACCGGAGAAACAGGCCAAATTTTAATTAGTTTAACTGCTTATGGCAATTCACCTTGTGAAGAGGCTGTTGCAAGTATGACACTAAATATTGAGATAACTCCATCCGCTTTTGCCGGAGGCGATGCAATTATTTGTGAGAATGAATCTTATTTCTTAGCTGAAGCAACAGCTTCAAATTATTT
>JAEINX010000053.1 GCA_016342645.1 Bacteroidales bacterium
GGATTTAATATTTATCGTAAAAAATATTTAGAAGACCTTTTTCCAGAAGAACCCTTAGCAAGTGTTTCAGAAGATGAATTTAATTATAGCGATGAATCAGCTTTACCGACAATAAATTATTATTATGCTGTTACGGCTATTTTAGAAGGTGATGCTCAAAGTCCATATTCAAATATCGAAGAAGGTTGGGTGAGTACCGGTTTCATTACAAATGAAATTAGTGTTTATCACGGCACAACTCCAATAATAGACGGAATAATTTCGGAAGGTGAATGGGATGATGCTTTTCTAATTGATAACTCTGATTTTTTGGGAACTTACGACAACACAATTGTTCCTGTAGGTAGTGTCATGGGATATTATAAATCTAATGATGCGAATACGGAACTTTATGTTGCATATATTGATTATAATGATGACATTCTTGTTGACCATGATGAAGTAGCACTTTATATTGATGATAATAACGATGGATCTTTTCCTCCACCCGAAGATTTGTCGGAAGGTAATTATTGGGCAGCACATTACGCAAGTGGTGACGTTATTAAATACAGGCCAATATTTAATACCGGTGGAGTAGGGGATGTGATTTATTTAGATGATCCTCAAATAGCCGTATCCAATTCAGCCGGTTATGTTGTTTATGAATTTGTCATTCCTATCGGAAGCGAATATTTTGAATTAAACCCTGGCCCGGAAGGAAAATCATCATTAGCTGTTTTCGTTTTAGATGACCCGAGTGCTTTCGATGGTTGGTGGCCCTATAATAATCAGAATTTATTTGCTCCCACTGGTTTTGGAACTATGAGCCTTAATGCTGTGAATGAAATTCCTCCGGCTCCAGAAAATCTTTGTGCTTCTATTATTGAAAGCACAGCTATTATTGAATGGAGTATGCCCGAAATTAATGATTTCGATTATTTTAATATTTACAGTGAATTTAACAGAGAGTTTTCATTACTTGGCAGTACCGTAGGTACGCAGTTTTTATATGATTTACCCGAATTTGGAGTTTATCAGTTTTATGTTACAACGGTCGATAATTCGGGACAAGAATCCGATCCTTCCGAAACTGTTGAAATAGAATATGGTGGAGCAATAAATCAGGATATTCTTTTACATGAAGGATTTCAATTCATTTCTTCATATATAATTGCTCCTGACCCGGATATGATGGTAGTTATGGCTGATGTTATAAATGATAACCTTGATTTTGCAAGAAATTCTCTCGGCCAGACATTACGCAAAATTGGGCCGAACTGGGTAAATGGTATAGGTGATTGGATAATTGACGAAGGTTATCTTGTTAAAATGAATGCCGATGATTCATTTACAATCGAAGGTATTAGAGTTAATTCTTCAACTGCAATTCCTGTTGCGGCAGGATTCAAATTTGTAAGTTATTTTCCGGAAAATGCAATGAATGCTCTGGAGGCATTTGCAACTATCATAGGTGATGATCTTGATTTTATTAGAGATTCGGAAGGTACGATGATTAGAAAAATTGGCCCTAATTGGGTTAATGGTATTGGCGATGCTATGCCCGGTGAAGGTTATTTGGTTAAAATGTTTGCCGATGGTGAAATAATTTATCCGGCTGCAGCAAAATCAAGTGGTTTGAATAAAGTAAAACCTTCTCACCTAATTTTTGAAGGAGGAAATGCTGCCGAAGCTGTTTATACTATTTACGTTGATGGTTTGGAAATTGGCGATGAAGTTGCTGCTTTTGATGGTGAAATAATGGTAGGAACTGTTAAAATTTCTTCTGAAAATGTTTATGAAAACGAACTTCCGGTTTTTAGTACTTTAACAAGTGGAGTTGGTTATGAAGTAGGAAACCCGATAATTTTAAAAGTCTGGTCTGAAAATACAATCCTTCCGGCTGATTTTACTATGGAAGCTGTTTATGATTCTTATGTTTCTGATGTTTATCCTGATAATGATGGAGAATATAGTGTAGTTAACATTACAAAAGCAGCGAGACTTTCAGAAGATTTGCTTGTTTATCCGAATCCTGCAACAAATATGATTTTTATTTCTTCATCAAACCAAATCAGCAATATTGTAATATTTAATTGTTTTGGACAGTCGGTTTATGAAGGAAAAAGTATGCAAATTAAAACCGAGAATTTTGAATCAGGTGTTTATGTTATCAGAATAGAAACTGATAATGGTATTGAAACAAGTAAATTTACAGTAAAATAGGAATAATGTTGATAGTCATCCGATGATTTTCTTGTTGATAGTCATCGGGTGATTTTCTATTTAAATGATAAACCTGATTATTATATTTTAGTTTCTTAAACATAAGTCACCCGATGACTTTTCAGATGTGTTTATAGTCATCGGGTGACTTTCTATTTATATGATAAACAGTTTTATTATATTGTGGTTTTTTAAACATAAGTCACCCGATGACTTTTTAGAATGTAAAACAATATGAAAAACACTAAACAAAACTTCATTTTAATAATTTTAACCTTACTATTTTTCAATGTATTTCAACTAATTTTTTCTCAAGAACGAACAGAAGTAAATATTCCCGATATTCCCGGTTTTTATACCCTGAAGGCAGATTTACATATGCATACGGTTTTTTCTGATGGAGAAGTTTGGCCAACTGTAAGGGTGGAAGAAGCATGGCGGGATGGGCTTGATATTATTGCCATCACTGATCATTTGGAATACCAGCCTCATAAAGATGATTTACCAACAAATCATAATCGTTCGTTTGAGTTGGCATTACCTTTGGCAAAATCTATGGGAATAATTCTAATTAAAGGAGCCGAAATCACAAGGAGTATGCCGCCCGGACATTTTAACGCGATTTTTCTTGAGGATGTTGAATTACTTGATACAGAAACATGGGAGGAAGCTTTTCTTGCCGCCACAAAACAAAATGCTTTTATTATCTGGAATCACCCGGGCTGGACTCAACCAAATGAAATTCCAATTTGGTATGATGAACATTCAGATATTTTTCAAAAAGCTTGGATGAATGGGATTGAAATAGTTAATGAGTTTTCATATTATCCTCTGGCCTATCAATGGGCAATTGATTCTAATCTAACTATTCTTGGGAACTCAGATATTCATCCTCCTGTTTATCATTATTATAATTTTGAGAACAAGGAACATCGGGCAATTACCTTGATTTTTGCTAAACAAAAAACTAAAAGTTCGGTGCGTGAGGCACTTTTTAACAGACAAACAGCGGTTTATTATAAAAATAGAATTATAGGAAATGAAAAATTCCTTAAACCCTTGTTTTATGAATCGGTTAATATTGTTTCACAGAATCCGGTGTTTCAGGATAATAATAAAATAAATATTAGAATTCATAATTATTCGGATATTGATTACTTATTAAATGCAGATACAAGTTTTAAAGATTTCAATCTCCCCGTTAAACTGAAATTGCCGGCACATAAAACAGTTTTACTTAAATTGAAATCAAATAAAGAATTAAATCACGGTAAAAACAACATTAATATTCCTTATTTTGTATCAAATCTTGAGATTGCACCCGGAAAAGCTTTAGCAATTAATTTGGAGTTTGAGGCATATTCGATGAGTGGAATTAAAATTCTTCCTGATGATATAATTTCAGATTTATATAAAATTCAGACTCCTGAAAATTCAGAATTTGATTTATTTTACACCCTTGATGATAGTGATCCAAGCCAATTGTCTTTAAATTCTTCCAAAACTTTTGAATCCAAAGAGCCGATTAATCTGAAAATTGCAGCTTACATTGGTGATGAACAAATTGGAGAAATTATGGAAAAGGATTTTTCTCCAAATCTTGCTATCGGAAAATCTCTTGAATTGAAAAACGATTATAGTTCATCATACACAGGTGGTGGGAAAAATGCTATTATTGATGGTGTAACTGCCTCAATTGATTATAAAGATGGGAAATGGCAGGCTTATAGATTTGATGATCTCGAAGCTGTGATTGATCTTGGAAAAGTTCAGAAAATCAAATCGGTTAGCATAAGTTTTTTGGAAAATAATTATTCATGGATATTTTTACCGGAGGAAGTGAAAATTTCTGTTTCAAAAAGCGGGAAAAAGTATGAGGAGGTTTTTAGTGAAAGTTTTACTGCTGATCCAAACATTAGAGAATCGAGAATTGCCAAAGTATTCGCTGGTTTAAAAGACATTAATGCACGCTATATTAAAGTTTATGCAAAAAATATCGGCTTATGCCCCGAATGGCATAGCGGAGCAGGTAAGAAAGCCTGGCTTTTTGTTGATGAGATAATTGTGAAATAACAGGAAAGCCAAATTTTATAAAATGGATTGGCTTAATTATTGAAAAGGTTTATTTTTCATCAGTTAAAATTTATTGCTTTTTTTATCAACTTCAGAATTGGTCTTTTATATAACTTTCTTCATTCTTTCAATGAGTTCATTACCAATATTTGTTTTCTTAATAATATGATCTTTTATTTCGAGGGCAGTGCTATTGTTTTCAAAATCCCCTCTTACATTTTCAAAATCAATTTGTTTATCAATTTCTTCCCCGTCCATACCAAATCCGGTTTTAATATTATGTGAAAATTCTTTCTTAACATCTTGATAAAGCATATTATCTAAATCCGTAACACTTGATATCCATTTTTCTACCTGTTCAATAATGTCCTGAGAGTTTATCTCATTTATTTTTTTATTGATTCGTTGTTGGAAAATATTAATTGCCCATGTCCACTCATATGAATAATAGTTTTCATAAATCATTTTGAACTGATTTTCTATCTCTTCGAGAGTAGTAATTTTTTTGTTTTCAATATCGGAAAACATTTTATTGATAATTTCTTCGGGAGCTATTAGTCCCGCCAAGTCAACCCATTTTCCTTTTCCAATTGGAGTATCCGGGTTTAATCTATTTTGAATTTCTTTCTTGTTTTTAAAATTTGTTTTTTCAAGCCGTTTAATTATTGCGTTTCCAAGGAATTTATTAATCCCTATTTCATATAATCTAATGCCTTTGTTAAGAGAGGGATTAAGGATTTTACATCTTTGATAGAAATAATGATCGGAAGGTTCGCCGGAAGATATTTTTAATTTGTTTAGGATTTCATTGCCGTTTATAATTTTTTGGATAGTGAAAGGGCTTAAAAGATTGAAGTTTATATAATCAAGCTTATTAGGGTCTTTTCGATTGTCACGTTTCGGCCATTTCTGAGCATCTCTAACTGTTCCGATACTTTGTAAATTCATTCCCGGAATCAAGAAACTATCATTATCTTTCTCAATTATATATGAAAAAGGAAGGTTGGATGAATCCGAATTTTTGTAATGTCTGCCCATGACAAGCGAAAATGCTCCAACTTTAGCCGGCCAAAGTAAATATGAATCACTGGCTGTTTTTGAACCTCTTTCAACAATGCCCTGATGAACAGGCCCCAATTTGTACATATGATTACTTTGATTTGAACCGCTTCCGGCATTAAAAAATGAAAACAAACCTGCAATTAATAATGTGGATTTATGATGTGTAACCGTATATGGCCCTGCAAAAATAGCACAGGCTTCACCGTGAAATCCCTGACAATTAGCAAAAAATAATGAATTTACGGCAGAATAATGTTTACTTAGTTCACAACCCTGTCCAATAAAACAATGTGAAATTAAAGTCGCATCAGATATTTTTGAACCTGAACAAATAATAAAATCTTCTGCTATTACGCCGGGGCCTAAGTACACAGGATCTTCCGAAGAGCTATTTATAGTACCGTTTGATAACCTGAAAATACCCTCAATTGTAGAACTTATTCCAATTTTAACATTTTTAACGGTTCCGCAATTTATAACTTTTACACCTTTGGCAATAGTTCCCATTGAAGATGAAACGGATTTGGTAAAGTCAGTTATCATTTCTTCAAGTGCTTTAATGACTTTTGGTTTATGTCTGTATAATGCTAAAATATACGCCGTATGTGCTGAAAGATAGTCGTAAATTGGGATTTCTCTTCCTCCTCCTTCATTGATTGCTTCAACTCTTACTCCGTTCCCAAACGAACTTTCACCTTCAACTGCAATCATATCAACATTTTCAATTACTACATCATCCTCAATAATATAGTTTGCTATATGATTTTTAATTTTACCGATGTAAACATTATTGCCTATGATACAGTTATGTAAAGTTGCATCATATATCCCTGACGGTTTTTTAACGCCACCAAAAAAAGTAATTTTTTTATCAAATTTACCCAATTTAATATTACCCGAAAAATTTGTTGAATAAACTGTTTTCGCATTAAATTTCTCAGCAACCTGAATAGTGTCCCAATTACTTGAAAAACAACTTTGTGATTTTAGCTGATTTACTTCCTCTTTTGTTAAAAAACGATATTTTTGTGCCATTCGCTAAATATTTTTTTACATCGAATTAAAGCAGACAAAATAAAACAATATTTATTAATCTTAATAATTAAATCATTAGTTTAAATAATTATCATAAATAAATTGTAGTATTTTTGCACTTTTTTGATAAATAATAAACTGTTAATTCTTTTTAATTATTAAGTGTTATGGAAAACATCAGATTTAAAGCCTTGGAAACCACTTGGCATCGTAAACCGGTTAATGTTGTTTTACCAAAAGGGAAAGCTTCTGATTATTACGGTGAAATGACATTCAATAAGAAGGCTATGCGGAATTTTTTATCCGAAAAAGCATACAAAAAAGTAAGAGCGTCTATTGAAAAAGGTGGGAATATTGATCGTAAAATAGCCGACCAGGTTGCAGCTTCGTTAAAGTCGTGGGCAATAAGTAAAGGAGCAACCCATTATTCTCATTGGTTCCATCCTCTAACCGGATCAACTGCTGAAAAGCACGATGCATTTCTCAATCCTGTTGAAGGTTATGATGCCATTGAAGAATTTGGCGGCAATGAATTGATTCAACAAGAACCAGATGCTTCAAGTTTTCCAAGCGGTGGTATAAGAAATACTTTTGAGGCAAGAGGTTACACTGCATGGGATCCGACCTCACCGGCTTTCATTCTTGAAAATACTTTGTGTATTCCAACTATTTTTGTTTCCTACACAGGTGAAGTTCTTGATTATAAAACTCCTTTGATAAAAGCTTTGAATTTAATTGATAATGCTTCCGTTGATGTTTGCAAATATTTCAATAAAAATGTTAATAAAGTAAATGCAACCTTGGGTTGGGAGCAAGAATATTTTCTTGTTGATACGGCTTTATATTCTGCAAGGCCAGATCTTGTTCTAACCGGACGTACTGTATTTGGACACGCTTCGGCAAAAGACCAACAACTTTCCGATCATTATTTTGGTGTTATTCCGAAAAGAGTTTTAAACTTTATGAAGGAGTTTGAAATTGAAGCCCTAAGGCTTGGAATACCTGTAAAAACGAGGCATAATGAAGTAGCACCAAGCCAGTTTGAATGTGCTCCTGTTTTTGAGGAAGCTAACCTTGCCGTTGATCATAACCAGTTATTAATGCACATATTGAATACTGTTGCCAAACGACATGACTTAACAGTGTTATTACACGAAAAACCTTATGCAAATATCAATGGATCGGGAAAGCATAACAATTGGTCATTAATGACTGATACGGGAATTAATCTACTTTCACCCGGCAAAACAGGAAGTTCTAATCTAATGTTTATTACTTTTTTGGTTAATATTTTAAAGGCTCTTGATAATCACGCCAATCTTTTGGGCGCAAGCATTGCAACTGCAGGAAACGACCAAAGGCTTGGAGGCCACGAAGCTCCTCCGGCGATAATCTCTGCTTTTATCGGTTCTCACTTAAGCAATATTCTTAATAATATTGAGAAAAAGATTAAAAATGAAAAAATAACCCCCGATACACAAGAAGAACTCCAGCTTAATATTGCTAAAATTCCTGAAATACTTTTAGATAATACCGACAGAAACAGAACCTCTCCGTTTGCATTTACGGGGAATAAATTTGAGTTTAGGGCTGTCGGATCATCCGATACTTGTTCGAAATCAATGACGGTATTGAATTTAATTGTTGCCGATCAACTGAAAATGTTTAAAGAAGAAGTAGATACACATCTTGCAAAAAATATAAGAAAAGACGAGGCTATTTTCAGAGTATTGAAAAAATATATTGCAGAATCAAAAAACATTCGTTTTGAAGGAAATAATTATAGCAAGGAATGGATTAACGAAGCTGAAGCACGTGGATTGTTAAATGTAAGTTCAACACCGCTTGCAATAAAAACCTTTATTACTCCAAAAACTATCAGTCTTTATGAAACACACAAAATTTTATCCAAAAAAGAGCTTGTTGCAAGATATGAAGCTTATCTTGAAAATTACACAAAAAAAATTCAAATCGAATCAAAAGTAATCGGAGATCTGGCTATTAACCATATAGTTCCGGTTGCAATTAAATATCAAAATATTTTGATATTTAATGCAAAAGGCCTGAAAGATGTTATTGAGAATGAGAATTATTTAAGATTTTCGAAAAATAATATTACGTCAATACAAGAAATTTCAGAACATATTTTTGAGATTAAAAACTTTGTCGAGGAAATGATCTCCAAACGACATTTAGCCAATAGAGTAGCAAAAAGTGATGTTAAAGCTATGGCATATAATAAAAAAGTTTTTCCATATTTCGAAAAAATCAGGTATCATATCGATAAACTCGAAATGCTTGTTGATGATGAGTTGTGGCCCTTGCCAAAATATCGTGAATTATTATTTATGAAATAATTATTCTACGGTTACCGATTTAGCAAGATTTCTGGGCTGGTCAACATTACAGTTCCTTATAACAGCTATATGATAAGAAAGTAGTTGTAAGGGAATTGTGGCTAATAAAGGAACAAACATTTCTTCTGTTTCTGGAATTTCAATAACGTAATCAGCAAGTTCTTTAACAGCTTTATCACCTTTTGTAACTATTGCAATGATTATTCCTTTTCTTGCCTTAATTTCCTGAATATTAGAAATTACTTTTTCATAAGTTCCGCGATTGGTTGCAATGACAACGGTAGGCATTTCTTGATCAATGAGTGCAATAGGGCCATGTTTCATTTCTGCTGCCGGATAACCTTCGGCATGAATATAAGAAATTTCTTTAAGTTTTAAAGCACCTTCAAGAGCAACAGGAAAATTATATCCTCTTCCAAGGTATAAGAAATTGCGGGCATTAGAAAAAATCTTTGCGATTTTTAAAATAACGTCATCGGTTTTTAATGTTTCCTCTACCAATTTGGGAATATTTGTGAGTTCATTAAGAAGTTGATGAAATCTTGATTTTTTGATTGTTCCTTTTTTCTGGGCTAATGATAATGATAATAATGCCAAAATAGTAATTTGGGCTGTAAATGCTTTGGTTGAAGCTACACCTATCTCGGGGCCTGCATGTGTGTATGAACCTGCGTGAGTAGCTCGAGCAATTGATGAACCCACTACATTACAAATACCGAGTATGGTTGCTCCTCTCGTTTTAGCAATTTCAATGGCTTCAAGAGTATCAGCTGTTTCCCCTGATTGAGATATGGCAATAACAATATCATCTTCATAAATAATTGGATTTTTATATCTAAATTCAGAAGCATATTCTACTTCGACAGGAATTCTTGCAATATCTTCAAGCATATATTCTCCAACTAATCCGGCATGCCATGAAGTTCCACAGGCAATTATAATAATTCGCTTTGCATTTATAAGTTTTTGTTCGTAATCGCTTATTCCTCCTAATATAACAAAATCTTCTTCTGCATTTATCCTTCCTCGCATGCAATCTCTTATTGACCTTGGTTGTTCGTAAATCTCCTTTAGCATAAAATGCTCATAGCCTCCCTTTTCAAGTTGACTTAATTCCAGTTCAAGTCTTTGAATATAAGGGGTTTGCCTTTTGTTGCTAATAGTTCTGATATCAAGTTCTTCATTTTTTTTGATCACTGCAAATTCAAAATCATTAAGATAAACAACATCTTTCGTATATTCAACAATAGGAGTTGCATCGGAAGCAATAAAAAATTCACCTTTGCCTATTCCGATTACTAAAGGGCTACCTTTTTTTGCTACAATTAATTTGTCTGGTTCATTTTTTGAGATTACCGCAATAGCATAAGCACCAATCACTTGATTTAAAGCAATACGTACTGCTTCTGCAAGATCATTCTTTACGTTTTTCAGAATATCCTCAATAAGATAAGCTAATACTTCACTATCTGTTTCACTTGAAAACTTATATCCTCGTTTTATAAGTTCATCTTTTATAATAGAGTAGTTCTCAATTATCCCGTTATGAATAATTGCAATATTTTTTGATTGAGAATTATGCGGGTGAGCATTAATATCATTTGGTTCTCCATGTGTTGCCCAGCGTGTATGGGCAATACCAATGTTTCCATTAATATTTTTATCTTTAACATATTCTTCCAATTCAGATACTTTTCCAATCTTTTTGAAAGTATTAAGTTCACCATTTAATATTGCTATCCCTGCACTATCATAACCACGGTATTCAAGTCTTTTCAATCCTTTTATAAGGATGGGGTATGCTTGTTTCTCTCCAATGTATCCTACGATTCCACACATATAAATGATATTTAATTTTTAATTTAATATTAATAATTTAATTGAAATAAAAGTTTTAGTAGTCTGTTAGTCTGAGACTTTTTTATCGGTTTCATATATTAAAAACATTTAAATGTTGATTTTTTTTACATTATTACTTTATATCTTATTTAAGAATAGTATATTTAACATTAAGTTTTATTCTGTCAATTAAGCTTGTGTCATAACCGGAAATTTTAACTCTGTTGGCTTTCACTGAACCTCCTGAAACAGTCATATAAAGTCCATTATTTAGTTCATCAGTACCAATTAAATCTTGTATATATTTTGTAATTCTAAACCTATACTGGTTGTTAATAGAATCATAAACTCCCCCGAAATATTCTGTGCCATTGTAGTATCCTGGAAGAAAAGCATAAGTTCCATCTTCTAAAATTTTTAAGAGAACTAAATTTGGTGGAGGTTCATAGTTTTCTTTATATGTTTCCTGATTATTAACTATTAAAATAGCTTCATTTATTCCGTAAAGATTTCCTGAATTTTTCCAACCGTCAATAAAAGGTAGGTTTATTTTTGTTTTTACCCCACCTAATGATTGTAGATATAATGAGCTTTCACCTAATAATGTGTCTCCATTTAAAACTTGATCTTTAAACTCCTGTGAGGCATTATCATAATTATAATGATTTAAACTATGAAATCGTGAACAATATTCATTTATAGGAAAAAAGTAACCAAGAGAATCATATTCATCATTTTTATAATAAAGAATCATTTCTGAAAATGTTGTATTAAGATCAAAATACATTATAGACCCTGAACTGCTTACTTGTTCGGCCTCAAAATATAAGCCATGAAAAAATTTTAAAAACTTCTCATAACTAGTATAATTAGACGTATCGGCATTAAGAAATTTGTATCCAAGCTCCTCAGTTAAATTACTAATGTTAAACCTAAGAAATGGAGCATAATTTGTCGTATCAATTAGAACACTATCATATGGTTTTGGTTGAAAAGTTTTCTCAGCTAATAAGGTCTCATAATGAGGCTTACTTTGATTTGAGTAATATGATGAATCAATGCTCAGGGAATCGGAATCACTCAATTCATATACTCTAATTGTTTGTGTTGTTGTAACATCTCCATAGAAACCACTATAGTTGAAAAAGACAACTAAGGAATCAAGAACCGGATTTTCTCCGAAATCAATTCCTGAAGAAGAAATCAGAAATTGAGTGTAAAGATTTGCCGTTGTTGTTCCAAAAATAGGATCATAATAGGAGCCTAACAAGCTTACCGAAGTATTGCTTGTTCTGACGGAATCAACTAATTCAGAATGTCCGTAAAGGGATATAGAATCAGTGAAAAAGGCATCAATTACTGAATTGGGAGGCTGAATGTTTAACCCGATTTCGCTCGGATCTTTTTGGCAGGCAAAAACTATTAGGCTTAAAGCCATAGAATAGAAAACAATATGCCTGAGTTGTAATAATAATCTGAATTTCAATTTTAAGTAAGTTAGTATTAAATTAATTTAAATTTTTAAAACAGAATTTTCATCCAATAATTTTTCATAGAACTTAGAAAAAACATCAATATAATTTTCCATGGATTGATATTCAAGTATTGGTTTTCCTGTTTTCTTAATATATTCCAATAATTCCTGATTGATTTTTTCACTGCCGTGAATTATTGCATCTGAAAAATCAATTGCAGCTTTACTTAAATTAACGAAGTTAGGCTTTTTATAGTGTTTAATATCTTTATTTGTGATACCGTCGAGTTTAATTTTTTTAGAAAAATCTTTATTTAGCGTTTCGCTAAAATCATCATCGTAAATTGAATAGATGATTTTTGCATCCGTAAAAATGGGGTTATCTTTAAATGCTTTTTTAATATAAAGAGGTATTAAACTTGTCATCCAACCATGACAATGAACTATGTCTGGGGACCATCCTAATTTCTTAACCGTTTCAAGAACTCCTCTTGAGAAGAAAATTGCTCTTTCATCATTATCTTTAAAAAATTTATCAGCCTTATCGTGGAAAACAAATTTTCTATGAAAATAATCTTCATTATCAATAAAATAGATTTGCATCCTAGCTTGTTGAATTGAAGCAACTTTGATAATTAGAGGATGATCGGAATCATTTATAATTAAATTCATTCCAGATAATCGAATAACTTCATGTAACTGGTTTTTTCTTTCATTAACACTACCGAATCTGGGCATGAAAGTACGTATTTCTTTACCTCTTTCCTGAATTCCTTGAGGTAGGTGCCTTCCAATAATTCCCATGTGGCTCTCAGGGAGATATGGTGTAATCTCTTGTGTAACAAATAACACCCTTGTCTTTTTCATATGTATATATTTATACAGTTTTTAAAAATGCAAATTTAGGTTTTTTTTTTGATATTGTCAATTTGAAAAGCAATAAGATATTCGCTGTCTCAAATGGAATCATTTTTTACTGCTCTTAGCGAACAACTATTTTTGAAGTTTCACCCCTATTTGTCGAAATAATGTAAAAACCTTTACTTAAACTGCTAATATTTAAAACATCTGTTTTCTTTGCAATAAGAATTGTTTTTCCACTTAGGTCGGATAATTTAATTTCATTCCTTTTCTCATTAAAAAACAAAAAATCTCCTGAAACAGGATTTGGAAATATTCTAAATTGTTCAAGGGAGTATTGATAAATACCTGATGAAACATTACTGTATCCGGGTGTTGCCGTATCGAAAAACATCCATAGGTTGCCTCCATCAGGTTTTCTACCAAATGAGATGTCAGTCTGTTGCAATCCAAAAGTTAATGTATCTAAGGGAAAGAAGCCTGTGGTATCTGAGTCAAATATTCCAATTTGTTCACCTTCCTGTTTTAGCTTGAAATTTGTGTGATTTTCACCCTGTTCTGTGTCATTATCAGCCCAAATCAATAAGAATTCATTCGATGGTAAATCTATTTGAGGCAATTGCCATTTGTCAGGATTATCAAAATTGTCTGACAGATATTTATCGCCAAGCCAGATTGATTCTGAATCACCATTATAGATTTCTATCCAATCTTCAAATTCGCCAAATTCATCGGAAATTGTTGTGTCGTTACTCGCCATAAATTCGTTAATATATAAAAGCGGATCAGCAGAAGGTGAAATTTCCAGTTGAATCATTTCACATGGACTGAAAACAAAATTAAAATTATTATCAGATACTTTAATTTGAAAATCCATTGTCCCTGAAGAAGTTAATGCCGGAATCGAATTGCCGTAAAAATTATCTCCAGCTTCTCCGTCATTATGCATTCCGTCATCAAACATTTCTATTGAATTACTACTTCCCCCATTTTTTACATATATTATTTCAACATTAGGATTAGAATTTTCGTCTTTAACATACAATGTAACATCTAAGTTTACATTTATTTGAGGTGTATTATATTGCATATATTTAACAATCGGAATTATATTATTCAATTCCAATTGTTGGCTTGCCGAGTTGTTTCTAATTTCAAAATATGGTTTAATTCCATAAGCAGCGTGGCCGCCAAGCGTTTCTTCAAATGAATTTAAAAAGTCCTGATAAGAATAGCCGTAATCAAGTGGATAATATGGATCGTTTACAACGTAAGGACTTATCATTGACTTAATTGTTTCAATCTTAGGAAAAATTATTTCAGTTTTGGTTATTTCATTTAATAATATATTCACATAGTACGAATATTGATCTTTGAATTCAGGAATATCCATTATTCTTGTATATAAAGGCCTGACTTCGTTGCCATGCTGTTGCCAGTCATAAATATTTCTGTCGCCCCAATCTCTTCCAATCCAATCAATTCCAAGCGTATTATCAAGATCATAAAGTATATATTCAAATTTATCGGTTTCGGTGTTATGATATAAGTAAAAATTATTTTTATTATAAATATATCCATCCCAATTGCCTGAAATTATGTCAATGGCAATAATTTTTAAATAATCATCTATATTAAAAACTTTTCTGATTTCACAGGCAAATTCATTATCGGGAGTATTGTTTAAAATATCAATAAAATTTGCAAAATCTGAATAATTGTCTTCTGCAGTATTTGTTTTCAGATCGTAGGTTCTTCTTCCAAAATCATCAAATTTATATAATTCAGGATCATCGCCTAAGTAATTTAAATCAGCGGGCCAAAGGCATTTATATAGGTTCCCATCTTTATTTCCAAATCTTGATTCAACAAATTCTTCATCAACGTGTTCAACATTTAAATATAAACCATAATAATTATTATTTATATATAATTCAACGTGATTGGACCGTGATGCGGGAATTTCAAATTCACGCAAAACATCCCAGCAAATTTTTGATCTTGTTATAGATGGATCGTTATGTTCTCCATTAAGATTTATTTTCTCAAGGCCGCAATATTTTCTCCCTTGTACAAATGTATTAAACGAAACTTTAAAAGATTTTTTTTGAGAATGGCGAGAAGTGTTACCCCTGAGACGAAATCCAATATCTTCTATTGTATCAATATCTTCGCCATTGTTAAAAATAAAATCAGCATGAAATTCAATATCACTTTCCACATTCTCGTAAATCCATTCAAGTGTATCAGGATTAATGAAGATATCTACTCTGGGCACAATATCATCAATAAAAACTTTTCCATTAGCAGGAAAAGATGGCTGGCTATGGAGTATATTTATACTGAATCCGGTAAGAATTATTATGAGTATTAATAGTTTTTTCATTATTGAAAATTATAAGATTTAATTACTTTAGTCATTAAGCATGTTTTCAATTACTTGCGGGAAATATTTATACTCTAATTGATGAATTTTTTTTGCAAGACTTTCGAGATTATCATTACTTTGAATTGCAATCTTTTTTTGAAAAATAATTTTTCCTTCATCATATTTTTCGTTTACAAAATGGATGCTAATCCCGCTTTCTTTTTCACAGGATTCAATAACAGCTTTGTGAACTTTGTCGCCATACATCCCTTTTCCACCAAATTTTGGTAATAACGCAGGATGGATATTAATAATTTTTCCATTAAATTCTTTAATTAATTTTAAAGGTATTAACCACAAAAAACCGGCCAGAACAATTAAATCAACTGAGTTTTGCTTTAAAATATCATTAATTTTTTCGGTTTCATAAAAATCTCTACGATTAAAATATATTGAGGGGATATTCAACTTTTTTGCCCTTTGCAAAACAAAGGCATCCTTGTTGTTAGTAATTATCAAGCAAACATTGATATTTGGGTTATCGCTAAAATATTCAGTAATTCGTTGTGCATTAGTGCCATTTCCTGAAGCAAAGATTGCTATGTTTTTCATTTGTTTATTTTTCGTAAAAGTGCATTTCACAAATGTATTTTGAAACTTTTTCGGGTAGCATATATTCAATGTTTTTTCCATTTTTGATAGCCTTGCGAATAAAACTCGAAGATATTTCCATTAGAGGAGCATTAAATATTTTTATTTTTGGATGATTCGAATAAAAACCTATTTCGTAATTCGGCCTTGAATAAACATAAATTTCATAATTTGAAAGGATTTCTTTGTAATTTTTCCATTTGTGAAAACTAGAGAAAATATCGGTTCCTGCAATAAGAACGAAATCTTTTTCAGGATATTTTTCGTTCAAATATGTAAGCGTATCAATTGTATATGAAGGTTTGGGCATTTTAAATTCAATATCAGAGGCTTTCATTTTTGAATTATCTTCAATTGCAATTTTAACTAATGCAAGACGATGGTAATCAGCCAAAAGAGTTTTGCGTTCTTTTAAAGGATTATGTGGTGAAATAATGAACCAAATCTGATCAAGGTCAGTAAATTCAAGCATATATCCGGCGATGATTAAATGTCCGATGTGAATTGGATTGAAAGAACCGAAAAATAAACCTGTTTTTTTGTTTTTCATCTCCTTCATATTATTTTTTTGTTATGAACAATATTTTTCCTCCCGACATATTTCCAATATATTTTCTGATTCCTTTGATTACTTCTTCTAATTTAAACTTGCCTGCAATTTTTGTTGATATTTCATTTTTTATAATCATTTCCTGCAATTCATTCGAAATTTCATTAAACCTTGCTGTTCCGATTTCTTCAATCCATTCGTTTAAATTAAAACCACTCAATATCTTATCTTTGAAAATTAATTCCATAACATTGACTTCAGATATTGATTTTCCCGATAATCCACCATAGACTATTACTTCCGAATCTTTTGGCATTGCATTAAAAATCAAACCTGTTGTTTCACCTCCGACTGCATCGAAAGCAGTTGTTGCATTCAGTTGATTGGCTAAGTCGGATAAATTTTCGGTAAAATTTTCATCAGTCGATAATAAAACAAATTCTTCTCCTTCTTTCTTTAATTGATTTAATACTTCTTTTTTACGAACCAGATTAATTACTTTTATTTTATGTTTTTTAGCTAAAGCAGAAATAAACCGACAAAGCTGACTCCCGGCACCATTTTGTATGATGGCTTGACTTTCACGTTGTAAAGCAATTTCGAAAAGACCAAAAGCAGTGATAGGATTTATTGCCAAGCAAGCTGCCTGATCCATATCAATTTCATCTTTTAGAATAATACAATTATTGGTTTCGGTTAAGAAAAATTCGGCCCAGGTTCCATCTCTATCGTCTTGCGTAAAGCAACTTACTTTTTTGCCCAATAAATTTTTTGAAACTTTATCATTTCCCGTATCGACAACGATTCCGCTTCCTTCAAAGCCTGGAACACAAGCTAATGTTTTGACAATGTTATATCCTCCTTGCATAAATGCAATATCGGACGGATTGCAAGGAGCGGCCGACATTTGAATTAAAACTTGTCCGTTCTTGGGTTTGGGAATATCTTTTTCTTCGACTTTAAGGCTTAGTAATGCCCTGATAATATTTTGATTATATGCAGGTAAAACTATTGCTTGCATTTTTTCGGGGATAGAGTTTTTTTTCATAATCTTTTTTTTGTTAAAATCTCAATTCAAAAAATGTTTTAAAGCTATTTATTTAAAAATGTTTCAACAGTTTCTGTGGCAGTTTTAACTGCTTTTTCAAGATCAGCATTAACAATTTCTACATCAAATTTATCGGCAAACGATAGTTCAAATTGTGCTTTTTCTATTCTGATGTTTAAACTTTTTTCATTCTCAGTACCTCTTAATTGCAATCGTTGTTTCAAAACTTCGATTGAAGGCGGTTTAACAAAAATTGCCAAAGCTTTTTCCTTATAGAATTTTTTAATATTCAATCCACCCTGAACATCAATATCAAAAATTACATTTTTCCCGTTTTTCCAAATTCGTTCAACTTCCGATTTTAAAGTTCCATAGAAAGTGTTTTTATAAACTTCTTCCCATTCCAAAAAATCACCGTTTTCGATTTTTGATTTAAATTCATCAAGCGAAATAAAATTGTAATCTTTTCCATTAATTTCATTTGGCCTCTTTGGGCGGCTACATGCAGAAACCGAGAATTCGAGGCCAGAAATAACCTTCAGAAGGCGGTGGACAATGCTTGTTTTTCCTGCTCCCGAAGGGGCTGAAAATATTATCAGTTTTCCATTTGTCATTTTCAAAGTTGTTGATTATAAAACATTAAACAATTGTTCTTTGATTTTCTCCAATTCGTCCTTCATATTTACAACTATTTTTTGAATGGTAGCATTATTTGCTTTTGAACCAATTGTATTAATTTCTCGTCCGATTTCCTGTGAAATAAAAATTAGTTTTTTGCCGTTAGAAATATTTTCATTTAAAGTAATTGTAAAAAAATCAAGATGTTTTTTGAGGCGAATTTTTTCCTCTGTTATGTCGAATCTTTCAATATAATAGATCAATTCCTGTTCAAAACGGTTATTATCAATCTTTGATTCTTCAATCGCATCAAGTAATTCTTTTTTTATTCTTTTTTTAAAATCCTCGATTCGTGAGCTTTCGTGTTTTTCAATTTCTAAAAGAAAATCATTTATCAATGAAATCCGTTTAATAAAATCTTGTTGAAGAATTTCACCTTCATTCCTTCTAAATTCATCGACTTCATTTATTGCTTCTTCGGTTTTCAACAAAATTTGTTTCCATTCGGTTTCATCAATTTCATCAATTTCAGGTACCAAAACATCAGGCATATTTACGATTATTGGAAGATAATCCGAAAAATTTCTTTCTTCAATTTCATTAGAAATTTGTTTTAACTCTTCGTAATATTTCTTGGCAAGTTGATGATTTAAAGTGAATTTATTAGACTCTTCTGAGGTTTCTACAAAAATATTCAAGTCGATTTTACCTCTTTGAAGTTTTTTTGATAATAATGAACGTAATTCAAGTTCTCGGTTTTTATAAAAACCGGAGATTCTTGATGAGATATCTATTTGTTTGCTGTTAAGTGTTTTTATTTCAATTGTCACTTTTCTGTTGGGTAATTCAAGAACACTTTTCCCGAAACCTGTCATTGATTTAATCATAGGAGTAATTTTATGCAAATATAAGCATGATAATTCAAACAAAAAGAAAAACTGCTATGATGACGTGGATAGGTATTGGGTTTGTTTTTATAATGGATTCTTAGTATTCAGTTTAACTGAGATAGGGGCTTATTCCGTAGTGATCTGGGCAAGTATGTATTAGGTCGGTATCTGCTTCTATGTGGACGGGAAGTATTTCCATGAGACCGGAAGATAATTTCGTAAAGTCGTAAATTATTTCTGTAGGTTTAGAAAGTGTTGTTGTAAGATCAAAAAATATTTCCATCTGATCGAGAAGGATTTCCGTGTGATCGGGAAGTATTTCCGTATGATCGGAAAGAGTTTCCGCGGGTATGAAAAGGATTTCTATTGAATTAAAGTCTAAAGCAAGCTCAGTTTAGCAGAGTTTCCAGCTCCACTCTTCAAAACTTTCAATTTGTGTGCATTCAAACATCCTTGTTTCTTCATTAACAATTTACCTAACTTTTTCTCCGCTTAACGGAGGAGCTGACTGGTCTTTTATTTGATAAGCGACAGGCATAAAATTTTTTCTAAAGATATAAATTTTATGGTAATAATTAGAAAATTATTATTTATTGAGAGCGGAGATATAAACTCCGCTCAGCAGGGGATTAGGTTTACCATTTCTCAATAAATAATTCTCTATTAAGCTGTTTTATTCTCTTTGCAAACTTTTTGTCGTAAAAAACATCTTTGTTATTGTTAATTATTGAATCAACTCTAAAAAGTGATCTTTTTCTTCCATAGCAAAAAAAATAAGCAAATTCTTTGGCCTCAAAATCAAATTGTATTGAAAAAAGCGAACTATTTTGAAATAAGAAGTATGACTTTTTAAATGATATAATAGATGCTTCATAATCTTTCATACGCTCTTGTACAATACCTTTTGCAAAGTAAACATATGGATTATTAGGATACTTTATACTAGCTTCTTTACAAATATTCAAAGCTGAGTCATTCAAATTTAGTTTTGACAAAATTCGAATTTTATAATAATATCCAGTAGGGTATGAATCATCAATTCGTAATAAACTATCAATTAGAACTAAACTTGTTCTTAATAATTGTTCATAATTATTACTATTAATTGATTTATAATTATTCACAGCTTGATTTCCTAAATAAATTGCCAAAGTATCATATGAATTGTCATCATATATCGTTGAATGTTTTCTTGATTCATTGGATGTATTAGTAATACATCCATTTAATATTACTAAAAGTGTTAAAAGTGTTAAACTGTTTTTCATTTCATATTTTATTTATTTCTTTTCTTCAAATTGAGGTATTTAATATTAAGTAAATTTATGTGAATAATGTGAATAATTTGGCCATGGAACATAATTCCAACCTACAAAGCCTCCAGTATTCCTAAACCAGCTTCCTCCTCCTGATTCTCCAAGGCTACTAACCCCCGAGTTATATCCAACACCAAAACTTGCAGAGAAGGCAAAATCACCTATTTGGCCACCTGCATTTAGGCTGGAACCAAAATTAAACCCACTGGTACCAAAACCTACCATGGGTGATACACTTAGATTAAAATTGTTAGATTGATATATTGGTATACTGGAGATTAACCTATTTAACTGGCTTACCCCAGCAGATAAAAATGCCCTCCCAACGGATGCAATTTTACCTCCACTGAGAAAACCTCCTAATGCTCCCGAGCCAGCAGACATAGCAATCTCTCCAAAATTCATTATCCCATCATTCATTATCAAATCAACCCCAACATTCACAGCTGCATAAATAACCGGTACAAACCATATTATTTCTCCACTCGGATCTGTATAAACCAGCGGATTATTCAATGCATAATAATACCGGTTAAAATTCTGATAGTTACCCGATGTCTGTATATAATTATCCGGGCTTAACATGCGGCCAAGTAACGGGTCATATAATCGTCCGTTCATATTTACCAATCCAAATTGGTTCAGATGTTCGTGTCCTGTGTAGCCTCGGTCAAAAATAAAGTCTTCCGATTGTATTTCAGTATAAGTCAGGTTTTTCCATGTATCGGGGTTGCGGCGGCGGCCCCTGGGATCGAAACTATAACGCTTTATAATTGATCCGGTTTCATCGGTAATGGTTTGCAAGTTGCCAAGATGGTCTTTTAGGAAATATTGATATTCGTATGTGTCGCCTTCGTTAACCATTACTCTTCATTCGTCGGTTAGTATGTATACTGAAACGCATAAACTTTGCGATGAATGATAATATAAAAGACTTTGTAATTCATAATGTTTTTTATGATATTTTTCATTATCAAACTTTTAAAGTTTATTTTAGGTCATTATACCAATACGTATAAACTTCGTAATAGAATATACTTAAAAAATTTAATTTCATATTATTTATGACATTCTTTAATTGGATTCACAATTCATTGCCAGTTTATCTTCGTACACAAAGTTAGCAATATAATGAAACATAATTCATCTGCAAGTTTTATAAATATTTATTCATTTCTTTAATTTTCTTAATAAAATGTTTTTCAATTTCCTTAATATCTACATTATATTTCAATTTAAGGTGTTCAATGTTTTCGTCTTCAATGTCATCGGTATAACATAATGCACGTTGAAATAAAGTAAGGTTTAGGTTATTCATTTTGGAATTCGTCATTTCAAAAAGTTCCGGCAAGGAAAAATGCTTTAAATTAATTACATACAAATCGTAATAGTCACGGAATTTAGCACGCATAAAAAGCGTGTTGACTTTCATCACAGCAATAGTCTCAAGATTTGATATAAATAAATTGCCGGAAATAGCTGTTCTTTTTTTAAGTTCGTTCCAATTATTTGCAAAAAAGGATACTTTTACCTCATCCAAAATATAATCACATTGTTTTTCTGAAATGTTAATAATACGGACATTCTTCAAGTTGAGTTCATTCAAAGAATCTTGTATTACATTAGTGTCTAATTTTTTATGCCAAGTAAAGAGATCAATATCCTCACTCAGCCTGTGTTGAAGATAAACAGATAATGCCGATCCACCTACAAAAGTGAAACTTCTAAGAAAATCAAGTTTCGAGAGTTTTTCAAGAATGGATACGGTTTTTGGCATCAAGGCCTTTAAGTCGTGCATACCTGCTACTTTTTATTTGATTGTTATTAATAAACTCAATTGGATCTTCGATATCAAAGAAAATGTTCGCCAAATAGTAATTATGCGGAAGAATACGTTCATCGGAAACGAGTTTTGATAACCACACTTCTTTGATCTTTTCCAATTGAAATGTTTTAAACAACTGCTTGATCTCCGCTACATCACCCCATCTCAAGGTTTCTTCAATTAATTGATTATCTGAAATATTTTTAAGTCCTTTTGGTGAATAACTCCAAAATGCACCTAATGATTTTAAACGATTTATATGCTTGGCTTTATTCATTTTACATAAAGTATTAAACAGGTGTAAAGATACAAAAATTGATTAACAAATTTATCTGTTTGTGGCGAAAACTTCTGAAGTCCTTATTCGTTACCTTGAAAGTTTTCTGAAGTAACTGATATTTAAACTAAAAAAAATAAATATTCAATAAGCAACATTCAATATTCAAGGAATAAAGGAAAACTGTCCGTCAGCGTAGATGGTATTTCATTTGATGTTATTTACTTGTTCATTGCTTGTTGATTATCCATCCATACGGCCCAATACGGGCTTACTTCGTCTCGCTTGCTTCGTTTCATACGGACTTCCTTTGTTCGCTTTTACCTATAGCTGTTTCTATCATTATTCCGGGTATCGGTATTGGTCTTGCTTTCTCGATGCTTCATCGAAGGTTCACTTTCGTTCATCTCTTTAATTCATGCTTGACTAATAATAGTTTAGCCTTTTCTATTTTCGCTTCGAACATTAAAATCTCTTTCAATACACTAAAACAGTAGTTTGGAGCCTACTCCTATAAATCAACCCCGGTGGGTCATTCCATCTTTCTGAAAATCCACCATCTTATTTGTTTTACGTAAAGATTACTCTTTACTCACAGCACACCGTGCGGTAGCGGGGTTATTCGGGTCATACCGATATAGATATGTTTTTGAATTACTGCTAATATTAAACCACACAGCTATTTAGCAAACCACACGATACAATCGTGCGGTAGCGGGGGGGGAGCGGAGTTACAAACTCCGCTCAGCGGGGACTTTGATATTTTTATTCATTAGCATACATAAGCAACTTTCAATATGAACTTTCCGTCTTTCCTCCATCTAATCCAACCTACGATATCTTCTTTTGAAGCGATTGGTCCTGAGTAACAATCCTTATCATCCTTTACTTTCACCCAATCTCCTCTTATTTCAACTGGAACAAATGTCCATATATCAAACTCTTTTAAAATCTCTGATGTATCATTTGGTGTTATTCTCAAAGGATTATTTTGGGTGGGGATAGGATAAGTACCCATAACATACTGTTCAAAATTCTTAAATTCTATGTATTCTTTGAATCGATCTTTACTTATCAAACAAATTTGACCATCTATTTTAACTTGATAAAACCCATCTATCAGACCATAACATTTTAGTATAAAAATACCGTATTCAGCATCATACGATTCAACATTTAAATGTTTTTTATATAAATACTCTTCATCAATGGTTTCATATTTTTCACCATTTATAGCAAATGTTTTATTTTCAGCATGTAGTATGGTATCATTTTCATTATCAACTATCGTAATTTCCCCATTATGATGATAAATTTTCGATATATCAACAACAACAAAGCCTTGCAAATTGTTTTCTGATTTATTATTCCCTGTCTGCTTAGAATGTCCTTGATTAGTAGAACAAAGATTTAGCAAGGAAAATGTAAGTACTATTAATATAAAATTTCTCATAAATAAAACTTTTAAATTTATTGAACCCTAGCTTTTCTTGGAGTTAATGCCGCAGGCGTAAGTATTCTTGTTAAGATACTCGGATTGTATCCTTGAACATGCTGATGATTATAATGATCTTTCAGATGAACTGTTCCAGACACATTATAATTAGTAGAAGTAGTTACTTCTTTCCCATTAACTGTTGCAGTATTAGTAATAGTTAATGTAGATGATCTAATGTTACTCCATCCAAATTTACTCAACCCAGCATTCATACTTGATGATGCGGTTTGATCAATTTTATTAAACGCCGTTAAATCGCCATTATAATCTAAAATTGCTCTAGAACCGTTATTCTGAGCATAACGAGTATCAAGGACATTGCCATCCTTATGCGATGTACTAGTTTTTGGAGAACTTCCATCTGAATTACTAACTCTGGTAACATAGATTTCTTCACCTGAATCAGCTGAAGCCCCAATAAGTGATGCTATAGCATTACCTGAAATATGTAATTCACTATCATTTCCAGGTTTTGCTGTTATATCTACTTCAGTTTCGCCACTTTTGTAATCTACATCAGTCAATTGAATAAGTCCTTTGTCGTTTTTAGCATATGTACCTATTTCATGTCTTTTACCATCACCATCAATATAAATATAGTTGTTTGTATTATCATCCGTTTCATATTTCACGATATTACCGTCTGAATAAATCTCATAATTATCAACAAACATCCCATTTGGATCAATAAATAATATTGGATTATTCATTGTATAATTATATGGAGACAATGAATAATAGCCTTCTGCAAATGGGTCAACAGAATGCCACTTCCCAATCTGAGCATCATAAAACCTCGCCCCATAATCATACCAACCCAAACCAAAATCATCCTGCAATTCTTTTCCGTTGTAGAGGTTTTTGTTTAGGAAATCTGTGCCGGTTTCGTAGCATAGGCCGTTCATTTGCATACCAAATGGATAGTAGGCGTCTTCTTGTATAATGTTTCCGTTTTCGGTAAAATTAACACGCGTATTGCCGAGATGGTCTTTTATAAAATATTGATATTCGTAAGTGTTGCCTTCGTTTACCATTACTCTTCCTTCGTCGGTTAGTATGTATTTTAGGTCATTATACCAATACGTATAAACTTCACAATATAATATGTTAAAAAGCTTGATTCCGCATTACTTATGATGTTTGTTAATGATATTCTCATTTATTGTCAGTTTATTTTCATAGACAAAGTTAGAAATATATTTGGAAATATGCCATAAGCATAAAATATGTTACTTGTGGATTATGAAATTTTGAATTTCTGCTCATACCTACAAATATCCATCCATACGGACTTGCTTCACTTCGTACGGACTAACTTCGTGTCGTAATGTTTTTTTACTGCTCTTTAAAAACCACACGATACAATCGTGCGGTAGCAGGGAGAATAATAAATTTTAAAAATCATTAATTGTAATCACACCTGTTACAAACTCTGCTCAATCGGGAAATATAATTATTTCAAATAAAAATATTCAAGGATAATTTTAGTATCTGTTAGCTCCTCCCCTACAAATTCACCTTGTTCATTAAATCCAGCTACTAGTATCTTTTTTGAAAGACAAATATTGCCTTTCATCATTAGATTCCCATTTGGATAGAAAGCTTTAAAATCTCCTAAAATGATTCCTTTCACATAATTCGCTTCATTTCTTATATTATCATTTGGCCAATATTCATACCAAATACCATTTCTTAAGCCATTTACATAGTAGCCAGATTGTTTAAAAAGCATGTGATTTTTAACTATATCATAATGATTGACTTCATTTTTCATAATTTTTGATGGGAAAATCTTGTATTCCTTCCAAAAACCCTGTTTTAATCCTAAAGAATCTATC
>JAEINX010000054.1 GCA_016342645.1 Bacteroidales bacterium
TTTTTTAGATTGAATAATTACTTTACTTAATTGACAAATCTTCTTTCCAGACCCTCAAAATAAATTTTAGCCAAATAACAAAAAATTTATATATAATTTTTTGTATTCAGTGCTTAATTCAAAACAAAGCTCTGTAAGAAGAAAATCACCTTTTTGCAGACTTCTAATAATTTACTATTTTTGCGAAAATTCATACACTTAAAATAAAAGCATGAAAGTTAATAAAGATAATTATTGTGTTATAATGGCCGGAGGGATTGGGTCAAGGTTCTGGCCAATGAGTCGGGAAGCTACTCCAAAACAATTTATCGACATTCTGGGAACCGGCGAAACTCTGATTCAAAAAACATTTCAAAGATTTAAAAATATTTGCCCGAAAGAAAATATTCTTATCGTAACAAATAAAATTTATAAAGATCAAATCTTAGAAAAACTTCCCGATATTACGGCAAAACAGGTTTTGTGTGAACCTTCACGGCGAAATACTGCCCCCTGCATTGCTTATGCCAATTATAGAATCCAGTCGGAAAATCCTGAAGCAAATATCATAGTTGCACCTTCCGATCATATAGTTCTCGACGAGAGAGAATTTGAAAACAATATTTTAATAGCCTTAGAAGCTGCCAAACAAAACAATTGGCTGCTAACACTTGGAATAACACCAAACCGCCCCGATACCGGTTACGGATACATTCAATTTAACGGTGAAAAAATATATGCAAAAGACGATCGCCTTAGAAAAGTGAAAACATTTACCGAAAAACCTAATCTCGAATTAGCAAAATCTTTTCTCGAAAGCGGTGACTTTTTATGGAATTCCGGAATATTTATTTGGTCTCTAAAAAGTATTATGTCGGCTTTTAAACAATATTTATCTGATGTTGATAATGTTTTTAATCAGGGTATTTCAAAATACAATACTGAGGAGGAAGATAAATTTATTCAACAAGCCTACTCTGTTTGTAAAAGCATTTCAATTGACTATGGAATTATGGAAAAGGCTAATAATGTTTATGTCTTGATTTCCGATTTTGGCTGGTCCGATTTAGGAACCTGGGGATCCTTATACGATTTTCGCGAAAAGAATGAAAACATGAATTCTATTGTCGGAAACAATGTGATGACTTATGATACTAAAAATTGCATTGTAAACATGCCGAGCGGAAAATTAGCCGTTATTCAGGGTTTGGATGATTATATTATTGTTGAAAATGATAATATCCTGCTAATTTGTAAAAAATCGGAAGAGCAACAAATCAGGCAAATCGTTACGGATGTAAAAATCGAAAAAGGAGAAAAATTTATTTAAAAATGAAATGGTATTTAAAACCAACTAAAAAGAACAAAGAATCAAATTTAATAACAATAATTTTAAAAAAAACATGAAAAAACTATTCTTAATTCTATTTGTTATATTAATCGGTTTCGGGTCATCCGTAAAAGCTGATGAGGGTATGTGGTTGCCTCTTTTAATAAAAAGGCTCAATTATGTTGACATGCAAAAAATGGGATTGCAACTTACTGCCGAAGAAATTTATTCAATTAATCATTCAAGCCTAAAAGACGCAATAATTATTTTTGGAGGAGGTTGTACAGGAGAAATTGTCTCTCCCGAAGGTTTGATTTTAACAAATCACCATTGTGGTTATGGATCAATCCAATCGGTTAGTACGGTTGAAAACGATTTACTTACGGATGGTTTTTGGGCAACTGCTAAAAATGAAGAAATTCCAATCGAAGGGCTAAAAGTGCAATTTCTTGTTAGAATTGAGGCTGCAACTGATCAGGTTTTGGCTGAAGTTACCGACGAAATGACTGAGGAAGAAAGAAGCAAAAAAATTAGTGAAAACAAAAGCAAATTAGTTGAAGAAGCTACCAAAGACAATCATTATAAAGCAAGAGTAGTAGGCTTTTATAATGGAAATGAATATTATACTTTTGTTTACGAAGTTTTTAATGATGTTCGATTAGTTGGAACACCACCCGAAGCAATCGGGAAATTTGGAGCTGATACCGACAATTGGATGTGGCCGCGACATACCGGCGATTTTTCGATGTTTAGAGTTTATTCTTCTCCCGAAGGAACACCCGCCGAATATTCCGATAAAAATATTCCTATGAAATCGAAACATTATCTACCGGTTTCGGTTGCAGGCGTTGAAAAAGATGATTTTACGATGATATTAGGCTATCCCGGTGGAACCGATAGATATTTAACTTCTTACGGCGTTGACCAGGCTGTTGACCAAACAAATATGACAATAGTAAAAATTCGCCAGAAAAAACTGGACATTATGCGTGAAGATATGAGCAAAGATGAATCTGTTCGTTTGAAATATGCTTCAAAACACGCAGGAACTGCAAATTATTGGAAATATTATATCGGGCAAACCAAAGGCTTAAAAAGACTTAAAGTTTCACAGAAGAAAAAAGAACTTGAAAACCAATTTGAAAAGTGGGTTAATGCTAATTCGGCAAGAAAAGAAAAATACGGAGAAGCTTTATCGGATATTGAAAAAGCATATTCCAAAATTGAACTTTATAATTTATCGATAGAATATTTCTATGAAGCAATTTATCGCGGCCCTGAAATTCTCAGTTTTTCACGGCGTTTTAAAAACCTTGCAAAAGAACTTCAAGAAAAAGACAGCGATAAAGAAAAAATTGCTTCTTCAATAGAATCTTTAAAAGAGAGAGCTGAAAAATATTTTAAAAATTATAATGCCCCAACCGATGAAAAACTTCTTGGAGCAATGCTTAAAATGTATTACGACAATGTTCCGGCCAATCAACTACCTGCGATTCTTGTAAAAATAGCCAATAAATACAAAGGTGATTTCGATGAATATGCTGCTCATGTTTTCAAAAAATCAATCTTTACAGACAAACAAAAAGTGATGGAGTTGCTTGATAATCCAAAAGCTAAAACAATTGAAAAAGATATTGCTTATGTCGTTTATGCTGATTTTGTTAAGAATTATAAGAAATTAAATAGTGAAACCAAGGAAGCTTACACACAACTCCAAAAAGGAAATCGTTTGTTTTTGGCCGGTTTAATGGAAATGCAAGCAAATAAAAAGTTTTATCCTGATGCAAACTTTACAATGCGTTTAACTTATGGAACTGTTCAGGATTACTACCCTGCCGATGCCGTTCATTATAATTATTTCACAACTCTCGACGGGGTCATGGAAAAAGAAGATCCCGATAATTGGGAATTTATTGTTCCTGAGAAACTGAAAGAGCTTTTTAATGAAAAAGATTATGGAAAATATGGTAAAAACGATACTTTAAAAGTTTGTTTTCTTACCGATTTGGATATTACGGGAGGAAATTCAGGAAGTCCAGTTATTAATGCTAACGGAGAACTTATCGGATTAGCATTCGATGGAAACTGGGAAGCCATGAGCGGAGATATTGCTTTTGAACCTGAACTGCAAAGGTGTATTTGCGTTGATATTCGTTATGTTTTGTTTATCATTGATAAATTTGCCGGAGCACAAAATCTCATTGATGAAATGACTATTGTTACCGAAAGGCCTAAATCAAAGGCAAATATTTTGGAAGATGAAGTATTGGTTCCGGTTGAAGTTGAATAATATCGAAACTTGAATAATTTAAAATTCAGGTTTTCAAATATAATAGAGTCCGGTATAAAAAGAATTGAAAATGCTTCACGCAGAGCACGCAGACGAATCGCAAAATGTTAATTATAAGCAAACTTATTTTGCTGCTTTTGCTCTAAAACTCTCCGGTTTTTGCGTGAAATATGTTTTTTGACCGGACTCATAATTCTAAACACTAAAATCATAAAAATTCTTCATGGGAAAGGAAATTGAAAGAAAATATTTAGTCAAGGGCGATCAATTTAAAAAATTGGCAAAAGGAGTATTTTGCCGACAAGGATATTTGTGTTTTGAAAATAAAAATGCTTTTAGGGTAAGAATAATAGGTGAAAATGCTTTTTTAACAATAAAAGGTAAAACCGGTGGTGTTACAAGACTTGAATATGAATATAAAATTCCTTTCGATGAAGCTAAAGAAATAATTGAAAAATTATGTGTAAAACAAATAGAAAAATTTCGTTATAATTATGAATATAAAGGTTTCTTGTGGGAAGTTGATGAATTTCTGGGTAAAAATGAAGGGCTTGTTATTGCTGAAATTGAACTTGAAAGCGAGGATCAATTCTTTAAAAAACCTTCATGGATTGGGGAGGAAGTTAGCTATGATATAAAATTTCAAAATTATCAATTAGCTATAAACCCTTACAAAAACTGGAAATGACTTAGTGCAGCTAAAGCTAAAAATAAAAACAGAAGGCTGATTTGATGGGTGTACGACAAATTTCCCCTATTGTGTATTTTTGTGTCTTCGTGCCTTACTGGCAGGAAAAGATTCGCCACAAAGGCCGTAAGACACAAAGAGCTCACAAAGAAAGCTTAAAAAGATTATTTTATAAGCATTTAGCAAAAAGACAATTTTTCCTATGATTTGTATCCTAATTTTTATTTCCTATTTTTGTAATATATTTTAACTTGAAAAGGATTTGAAATAAAAAATCCTTTTACATAAAATAAATGAATGGACCTTGTAAGCCCCAAAGACATATTATCTATAAATAAGAACTTAAAGTATTTTGGAGGAGAAAAATTTGCTGAGTTTTTATTAAAAGTCTTAAAATTAGATAAAATAAATAATCTATATTCGCCTGTTTCATCGCTTAGCAGCAGCGAATTTGTTGAGCATGTTTTTAAAATACTTAACGTAGAAATTTCTATTCCTGAAAGTGATTTACAAAGAATTCCGAGAGAAGGCCCTTTTATTACTATATCCAATCATCCGTATGGCGGAATTGACGGTTTAATTTTAATGAAGTTATTGCCACCTATTCGACCCGATTTTAAAATACTTTCTAATTTCCTTTTGACCAGAATTACTCCTATTAAAGACATTTTTTTAGCAGTTAATCCTTTTGAATCTCATAAAGATGTAAGATCGAGTTTGTCGGGTTTAAAAGAAGCATTTTATCATTTACGCGATGGATCAGCCTTAGGAATTTATCCATCGGGAGAAGTATCAACCTATCGTTTCGATACAAATTTGATTTCCGACCGTGAATGGCAATCTTCTGTTTTGAAATTCATTAAAAAAACAAAAGTCCCTGTAATACCAATATATTTCGATGGAAATAATAGCTTGTTTTTCCACTTTTTGGGTCTGTTGCATCCCGGATTGCGAACTATAAAACTTCCTTCGGAGCTTTTAAACAAGCATGATAAAACCATAAAAGTTAGAATTGGAAATCCAATTAGTTTAAATGATCAAGATAATTTTCCCGATATAAATAAATACGGGAGATTTTTACGGGCTAAAACCTATAGCTTAAGTGCTTCGATTAATCAGAAAAAAACATATTGTTTGTCAAATCAAACTGGAGAAAAAATTATTGAGGCTATTCCTGAGAAAAAAATTATTGAAGAAATTAAGGCTTTAAATAGCAAGTATTTATTATTTAATGTTAAAGACAAATATGTTTTCTGTGCCCCTTCAAAAAAAATCCCCGTTATTTTAGAGGAGATTGGAAGGCTTAGAGAGATTACTTATCGTGAAGTAGGCGAAGGAACAAATAAATCAAAAGATATTGATGAATTTGATGAATATTTCGAACAATTATTTATTTGGGATGATAATGATAAGAAAATTGTTGGAGGCTACAGAGCAGGGAAGGGCAAAGATATTCTTAAAAGCTATGGATTAAAAGGATTTTATATTAATTCTTTATTTAAAATAAGATATAATTTTCTGCCAATTTTGGGTGAAACTATTGAATTAGGCCGTTCATTTATTGTAAAGGAATATCAAAAAAAACCCATCTCATTATTCATGTTATGGAAAGGAATTCTATATCTTTTATTGAAAAACCCTACTTATCGCTACCTCATCGGGCCGGTAAGCATAAGCAACGAATATTCAGATTTTTCAAAAGCCTTGGCTGTTGAATTTATTAAAGCAAATCACTTTAATTACGAATATGCTGTCAATATTAAACCCAGAAACAGATTAAAATATAATATCCCCAAAATTATTGATAAAGATTTTTTATTTCATAATGCAATAAAAACTATTTCAATGTTTGATAAATACGTTCAGGACATTGAGCCTAACTTCAAAACTCCAATTTTATTAAAAAAATATATAAACCTTAATGCCGAAATTATCGGGTTTAATATCGATCAAAAATTCAATAATTGTCTTGATGGTTTAATGAT
The DNA here is from genome assembly GCA_016342645.1 of Bacteroidales bacterium. Lineage (GTDB taxonomy): Bacteria > Bacteroidota > Bacteroidia > Bacteroidales > JAEINX01 > JAEINX01. The sequence goes on from JAEINX010000054.1 coordinate 6,273, forward strand.
TTTGGATTTGCTTGATGTTCCGATAGAGACCATTGAATCATTATCGAAAGAAATGAATGATGATTCAATACTTACGAGGTTTAGAAAATAAAAAAAAGAGCAATACTAAAAGTATCGCTCTTTTTTACAACCTTAGAATAAAATTTAAAGCCGTTAATAAGCACAAAGCTTTGTAGTGAAATTAATTTCCTACCTCATCAGTTTCACTGATTTCAATTGAAACTTCTTCTACGACAGGTTTAGGTTTTTTCACGGCTATTGTCAATTCGTTAATCAGGTTTTTAGCACCTGCAAATTTATCAATTACGAATAATACATAACGAATGTCAACATTAATACATCTTTGTAAAACAGGCTCAAAAGCAATATCACCGCTCATTGCTTCCCAGTTTCCGTCAAATGCAATTCCGATTAATTCACCATTACCGTTCATAACTGGGCTACCTGAATTACCTCCGGTTATATCATTTGTGGTTAAAAAACAAGTTATCATTTTTCCATCTTGTCCGTAGGGCCCAAAATCTTTCTTTTCAAATAACTCCTTCAGTTTTTGATCAACAATAAACTCATCATCATCGGGATCTTCTTTTTCCATTACGCCTTCAAGAGTTGTAACAAAATCATAGTGAACTGCGTCGGCAGCAAAATAATCTTGTACACTTCCGTACGTCAGACGCATAGTCGAATTTGCATCAGGATAAAATACTTTATTGGGTTCCATTTTTCTTAACCCTGCAATAAAATCCCTGTCACTCGCTCGAATGTTAAGGATATTAGAACGATATGACCCCATTAATGAGCCGAAAACTTCATTAAACGAATTACTTGCAATAACTACTGGGTCTTTTTCCAAAGTTTTTAATTTGGGATTATCAAGAAAGGTATTCAATTTTTCAGGACAAGTAAATATTGATTTTTCGTAAACATAATCTGCATACGCTTCAAAGTTGTTTTTGAATTTTTTCTTTATTGTTTCAAAAACACTCGGATAATTTTTTTCACAAATATTATCGTGATACATTTTTAATAATTCTCCGAATATTTTTTTATCAACAGCTTCATTATAGTCTTTATAAAAATCTTTTGATGATTCTTTTAATTCAGCAGCCGTTTCCTTAATGACTTCGGCATTTTCTTTTTTGTCTTCAAGTAAGCCTTGAAGTTGCGAAAAACCTTGTGAAAACCCTATTATTTCAGCACCACCGACTAAACCGAGATTTGCATAAAAGAAAGGTTTAACATCTTTCGATTGGGCCTCATAACTGTCTTTTATTATTTTTAAGGCATCTCCATACTTTTCTTTATTAGCATCGTTTGAATTAACCCATTTTTCAAATTTCTTTTCAGTTGCAAGTTTTTTATCATAAACCTTAAGTCTTTTTAATCCTCTTTTCATGCCAATGAATAATTTCCAAGCATTTGAATAACCGAAATATTTTGAGGAATATTGGATTTCAACTTTTTTATCGGCATCCATACCTTCTTTCCAAATTTCAAGTTTTTTCCCTAACAAATCAATTAGAGTAGGATAATAATCATCTATTTTAAATTTTATTCCATAAGATGTAAGGTATCTTTCAGTTCCACCCGGATAACCCCAGATCATAGCAAATTCATCCTTCTCAATGCCATCTAATGAAACAGGTAGATGATGTTTAGGTTTTAAAGGAATATTTTCTTTTGAATATTCGGCAGGTGTTCCGTTAGGAGCTGTATAAACACGGAAAATTGAGAAATCCCCGGTATGACGTGGCCACATCCAATTGTCGGTGTCACCACCGAATTTTCCAATTGAAGAAGGAGGTGCTCCTACCAATCTTACATCAGTATAAACTACATAAACAAAAAGATAATATTCGTTACCACCGAAAAAACTATTTACGGTAACATTATATTTTCCGTCTTCGGTAGCACTCTTTTTTAGGCGTTTAGTGATTTCTTTTACTTTTTTTGATCGATCGCTTTCGCTTAAAGTATCAGATAAAAAAGGAATTATGCTATCGGTAACATCTGCCATCCTGACAAGAAATGAAGCTGATAAACCCTCGTTTTCCAACTCTTCATTTTTGTCCATTGCCCAGAAACCATCAGTTAGGTAATCGTGCTGGATTGAGCTGTGCTTTTGAATTAAATCATAGCCACAATGATGATTTGTAAACATCAAACCCTGATCCGAAACTATTTCTCCAGTACAAAAATAACCTCTTGGTGTACTTCCATGAGATAATCCGGCTATGGCATCTTTGATACTCGAATTGTTAATGCTATAAATTTCTTCGGCAGTAAGTTGAAGCCCCATTTTTTCCATATCAACATAATTGAGCCTTTCAACAAAAATAGGTAGCCACATTCCCTCATCAGGAGGTGTGAATGCATACGAATTTACTCCAAAAGCAAATATTATAAAAAATGAAATAATCAAGCTTTTCAGCCTTTTTCTAATTGTTATTTTTTTCGTCATAATAAATTTTTATTTAATGAATTATTAAACATTTTTTTTACAAAATTAATTAATGTTTTTTATTATACTAATTATTTAAGTTTTGGTTTTACCGATAATCATGCCAAAGAGATATGTGTTATATTAACAAGTAATTAAGCTGATTCCGAATTTTTCTTAAATTATTACATATGTTCAACAGCAAACACTTTTGTTCATTTTCGAACAATAAAAATTATCCTTCCTTGGTAGAATAAAGTATGAAATTGCACACAAATTTAACTTATTTTGCAAAAAATCGTTAATTTGTTATATTGTTAATTTAGGATTAAAAGGTAAATTTGCTCACAAAGAAATATTTAATGTTGTTATATTAGGAAAAACCAAAAGAGCAATTTCATTTTGAGAATAAGAATTTTGTAGTTTTGAATAATATTAATTGATGCTTGATAATGGCAATATTTCAAAAATCTGTAATAAAAAAACATTTGAACAATCTTGATAATGATCAAGTTGAAAAAGCATATCAAAAGGATAAAGAAAATTACAAGTTTGCTAAGATTGAGAAAATCAAAGAATTAAAAGAGGAAGAATACCAAGACGGGTTTTTAAGAGATATATTTGTTGATGTTTTGGGCTACACATTAAAACCCGAAGATAATTATAATTTAGTTAGAGAATTTAAAAATCAGGGGGACGGAAAGAAAGCAGACGCTGCCATTGTAAGAAGGGAGAAAACCCCATTGGAAGATAAAGCGATTGTTGTAATAGAATTGAAATCCACAAAAACAAAAGACCTAAAAAGCATAACTGAGCAAGCTTTTAACTATAAAAATAATCAACCGGATTGTAAATATATAATCACTTCAAATTTTCAAAAATTTCGATTTTACATTGATTATGCCCACGAATACGAGGAATTCGATTTGTTTAATCTTCAAAAAGAGAGATTTGAATTACTCTACCTATTGCTTAATGTTAATGGTGTTTTTTCGGATTTTCCATTAAAACTAAAAGAAGAAACCAAGTTTCACGAACAGAATATTTCCGATAAATTTTACAAAGAGTATTCACATTTCAAGAGAAAGCTTTTTAAAAACCTAATAAAAAATCACCCTGACAGTGACAAACTGACCCTGTTTAAAAAATCGCAGAAACTTTTAGACCGTTTCATTTTTATTCTTTTTACAGAAGATATCGGGCTTTTACCGCCAAATTCAATTTCGAGAATAATTGAAACATATTATAAATTAGAAGAATTAGATGCTTATAAGCCGATTTACGACATTTATAAGCAGTATTTCGGTTATATGAATATAGGGCGAAAAGGAAAAAAAAGTACCGACAATATTCCTGCATATAATGGCGGACTTTTTTTAAGCGATGAGTTATTAGACAATCTGAAAATTGACGATGGGATTCTGATTAAAGACTTATTAAAGCTTTCAGAATACGATTTTAATACCGAAATTGATATAAATATTTTAGGGCATATTTTTGAACACTCGCTTAATGCAATGGAGTATTCTCCATTGACAAACACCTCATTGGCAGATATCCCCTTGATAAGTAAACGTAAAAAAGACGGTATTTTTTACACACCCAAATATATAACCCAATATATTATAGAAAACACAATCGGCTCACTTTGCTATGAAAAACGTAAGGAATTAGAAATTGAAGAAATAGAGTTTGAAGGAACTTACAGAAGAAATAAAGCAAATGAACATGTTTCTTCACTTTCTGCAAAAGGCAAAAAACTATTTCAAAAACTTAATAACTACAAAGACTGGTTGCTTTCACTAAAAATTGTTGACCCCGCCTGTGGAAGTGGTGCTTTTTTAAATCAGGCATTAAATTTCTTAATTGAAGAACATAAAAACATTGATGATATTATTGCTGAATTAACCAACTCATCTTTAAGATTATTTGATACCGATAAAGCCATTTTGGAAAACAATCTTTATGGTGTGGATATTAACGAAGAGAGTGTAGAGATTGCTAAGCTCTCCCTTTGGTTACGAACTGCTCAGAAAGGACGTAAACTATCGATCTTGAGTAATAATATAAAATGTGGAAATTCATTAATTGATGATCCGAACGTTGCAGGCGATAAAGCTTTTAGTTGGCAAAACGAGTTTCCGGATGTTTTCCGCAAGAAAGAAAAAAAAATGTGGCATATAACTACTGCCACGCATAATTCCCGCTATTCGCAACGCATGTTCGATAATTATGTAAAAACAGGAAAGCCTGTTTGGTTGTTGGAAAAAGAAGAAATAATTGTGACGCAAACTATTGCTGAAATTGCAGAGAAAGATGATTTGAATATTATTGCATATAATATTTGTGGTGACCATGTACATATCCTTCTGGTGTGTGAAGAACAAGAACTTCCAAAGATTGTACAGAAGCTAAAATCAATGTCGGCAAGGGCATGCAACATAACTATGGGACGAACTATAGCAGAAGGGGAGCTTTCTCCCCAAAAAAAATCTGAACAAGCGGAAACAACAACGGAGCATGCTCCGATGTCGGCTGCACATTCCGTTCCACAGAACATCGGAGCATGCTCCGATACGAAGAATACTCCCGTAACCCGAAAACGTGGAAAAACACAACACCATCTCTGGACACAGAAATTCGGACAAAAAGAAATAACTTCCAACGAACAACTCGAAAATACAATTAATTACATAAAAAATAATCGCAGAAAACACCAACTCTCCGAAAACAAAGAATTAGAAACTATTATCGATAAATTAGGCTGCTCACGACAATACGCCTTTCGTACCGAATATGATGGTGGTTTTGATGTGGTGATTGGAAATCCGCTTTATGGAGCAAAGATTACAAAAAAAGATTTAACTTTTATATTGTCAAAGCAAGGAAAAGATATTTTGAAAAGGGAGAAATTACCATTGTAAAATAAATATTATATGACAAAAAACATTACATATTTACTTGGTGCTGGTGCAAGTTATAATGCTTGTCCTATCTTAAATGAACAAGGGGAGAAAATGATTGAATTAGCTCAAACTTGTCCAGATTTTAGAAATGAGAAATTCATAAAAAAACCAGAAAATTTCGATTCTAATTTAGACAAAGTCTTATGGTATATTGGTTATTTTGGAAAAAAAGCAAAAGAACTTGGTACAATTGATACTTATGCAAGAAAACTATACTTAAATAATTCATTTCCTGAACTTGAAGAACTTAAAATAGCTGTTAGTTTATTTTTTACGGTTTGGCAATTAACCGATGATGAGAAATTAAAAACATTGGAAAACAGGTCAATTTCAGAAATCGACAATAGGTATATTTCTTTATTTGCAACAATCCTTGAGAGGAATAATTACAAAATTGTTATGAAAGACAATATTAATTTTGTTACATGGAATTACGACTTACAACTTGAGTATGCATTTAAATTGTTTACGAACAATATTGATTGGGACGATTTATCAAATTATCTAATGTTTGAGTTTAAGGGTGCATATGAACTTAAAATATGTCATTTAAATGGTTATCATGGTTATTACAAAACATCTGAATCTAGCAAGGAAACTGATTTTTTGGATAGAACTGAATCAAAAAACATAAATGATATTTTGAATAAAATAGGATTTATTAATGAATCAAATAATAAGGGTAGCATTGATATTTCCGGACATATTAATTATGCTTGGGAAAAAAGTGATCTTACATTAAAAACAAGAGAAGAAGCAAAAAGAATTTTCAAACAAACAGATATATTAATAATTATTGGATATTCTTTTCCAAATTTTAATAAAGAAATAGATAAAAGTCTTTTTAAAGAATTAGAAGGACGAAAAACGGAGATTTATTATCAAGATCCAAATGCAACAGATGAGTTTATTTCAGAGTTGTTTAATACTATTTCTGCAAAAATACATCCTAAAAAAGAAATAAACCAATTTTTTCTTCCTTATTCATTTTGAATATTTAAAAAATGACAAACTCCAAAATACTCCTATACCAAACCGAAAACGGACAAATAAAAATTGATGCCCGATTAAAAGAAGAAACCGATTGGCTTTCGCTGTCGCAAATGAGTGAGCTTTTTCAAGTAGAAGGGAGCATGCTCCCCCGAAAGGACAAGAAATATCTTCACACCGGAGCAAACTCCGATGTCGATTGCACATTTTGAATTTTACATTTTAAAAAATAAATAAAATTATATGAAACCCACATTATTAATCCTTGCTGCCGGAATTGGCAGCCGTTACGGTAGCTTGAAACAACTTGATCCAATCGGGCCATCGGGAGAAACTATTATAGATTATTCGGTTTTTGATGCGGCTAAAGCCGGATTCGGAAAAGTAGTTTTTGTAATTCGAGAAAGCATAGAGAAAGAATTCAAAGATTATTTTATCAGGCGTCTGCCCGAATCTATTGAAGTAGAATACGTTCTCCAGGAAATTGACAAACTACCCCAAGGATTCAATGTTCCCGAAGGAAGAGTTAAGCCATGGGGAACCGCACACGCTGTGTTAATGGCTGCTGAAGTCATTAAAGAACCGTTTGTTGTTATTAATGCCGATGATTTTTATGGTTCCGAATCATTTAAAATTGTAGCCGATTTTCTTTCCTTGCCTAAAAATAATTCAAATTTTGAATTTTGTATGGCAGGGTATTTATTAAAAAATACTCTTTCGGATTTCGGTTCGGTTTCTCGGGGGATTTGTATTGAGGATGAATCGGGGAATTTGAAAAGTGTTACTGAGGTAACAAATATCGAAAAATCAGAGAATGGTATTGGGTGTTTTGATTCCAATAATAACTGGATTTTATTTACAGGTGATGAAATAGTTTCAATGAATTTCTGGGGTTTTACACCCGAAATATTTGAATATATTCACAGGTATTTTGTTGAATTTATAAAAGAAAACCATGATAATCCGAAAGCCGAATTCTATATTCCATTAGTAGTTACAAAATTAATTGAATCGGGAATTGTAGAAACAAAAGTTTTAAAATCAGAGGCAAAATGGTTTGGAGTAACATATAAAGAAGACAAAGAAAATGCAGTTGAAAAATTACTTGAGTTAATTAATAATGGCGATTACCCAAAAAAATTATAATGTTCGATTTTAAAAATATTCTTAAGAATTTTAAAATTGCCGGAAACTTTTCTGAGGCGAAAGCTTTTGGTTCAGGACATATTAACGATACGTTTTTAGTTAAAATTTTAGGCAAAAATCAAAAAAAATATGTCTTGCAACGAAAAAACGGGGACATTTTTAAAAACATTCCCGGCCTGGTCAATAATATGAAGATTGCTACTGAACATATTCGTAAAAAGCTTATAGAAAAGAACACATCAAATATTGACGAAAAAGTGCTTTCAATGATTCCATGTTTTAATGGAGAAAATTACTTTCTTGATAACGAAAACAATTATTGGTGTTTGTACGATTTTATTGACAACTGCAAATCCTATAATATTGCCGATACTTTTCAAAAAGCCGTTTATTGTGGTGAGGCTTTTGGTGAGTTTATTTATCAACTCTCGGGTTTGGATACAAATTTATGTGTCGAAACCATTCCTGAATTTCATAATGTTATAATTCGTTTAAATAATTTTCATAAAGCTGTGGATTCAAATATTTCAGAAAGAGTTTGTGAGCTTGCCGAAGAAATTTTTTTCGTTGAAGAAAGAGAAGAAGAAATGAAAACGTTTTATTCGCAGGCCAAAAACATTATGCCGAAACGTATTATCCACAACGACACAAAATTAAACAATGTTCTTTTCGATGAAAATGATAATATTCTTTGTGTTGTTGACCTTGATACGGTAATGCCGGGCCTTGTGCTTTACGATTTTGGTGACGCCATCCGAACAATATCAAATCCTTGTTCCGAAGACGAAAAAGATGTTTCTAAAATTATTTTTAATATAGAAATGTATGAGGCTTTTGCAAAAGGTTTTCTTAATAGAACAGGAAATATTCTAACTAAACCGGAAATTGAAAATCTTGCTTGTTCGGCCAAGCTTATGACTTTTATCATCGGCCTTCGTTTTCTGACCGATTATATTGAGGGAGATGTTTATTTTAAAATCGCACACCCAAAACACAATCTTGAAAGAGCAAAAGTTCAGTTTAAACTTTTGTCATCTATGGAAGAAAACTTTGATAAAATGCAGGAAATTATTACAAAGTTTTTTGAAACTGAAGATTTAAAACTGCGGACTGGGGACTGAAAACTGCGGCTTGTTGACAAAAGTTTGAATCAAATTTCAATAATAATTATGTTAATTGCATTATTTAAACTAAAATTTTTTATCTTTGAATTATTTTTAAACACAAAAATTAATTATGAAAAATTTATCTTTTTTTATTCTGATTCTGATGCTTGCCTTTAGCGCTTGCCGAAACAAAACTCCCGAAGAATATTATAATAAGGGAAATGAGGAAGCTAAACAAGGAAATTATGAAGAGGCTTTAGAGAATTTTAACAAAGCCATCGAATTGAAACCTGAATACACAGATGCTTACATTAATAGAGCTTATTATGCCAAAGAAAATTTAAATGATTACAAGGGTGCAATTGAAGATTATATTATTGCAATTAACCTGAATACAGATGATAATGATGCTCATGCTTACAGCAATATGGCTTTCGCAAAAATGAAAATGAAAAAATATAAAGAAGCTTTGGATGATATTATGTTTTCATTAACTCTTGATTCATTAAATTCTTACGCCTATCGGAACAAAGCTTTAATATTCATTGCACTGAACAACAAACATGTAGCTTGTGTTGACTTACAAAAAGCAATTGAACTCGGTTACACCGAAAAATACGGAAATGATGTTCAGGAATTGATAGATAAAAACTGTAAAGAGTAAAATTTAAGGAATTATTCTGTTTATTAACATAGTATCCTATAGGGATTGATAATAAACAAAAATGGTATAGAGGAAATAAAGGTATAATTATAATTTCGATTGTCTTCCCATTATTTCCTCTATTTCCCATATACCAGATAATTCTTATCGCTGCAAATACTGATTACTTACATTTCCGGTTTATAAACCACTCCTTTGCTTTTTTTACCGTCAATTTCAATTCTTAAAGGTTTAATAAATTTTATATGCCTGATATATTCATCCTCGAAAACAGGCTGAAGTTTTGATAAAAACTCAAGATCATAAAACCCGTCATTAATAAACGGATTAATAGTAAAATATCCAACCCTGAAAGAAGTAAGGTTTTGGAAAAAATGAGTTCCCTGACTTGGATCTATTCTATAATTATCTAATCCTGACTCAACTATTACACGTGCGGCAGAAATTTGAGGCCATTTTACCGGAATTCCAAGCCAGGGGTCAGTTGAACCCCATCTGCCAGGGCCAACCAAAACATAATTTTTATTATTTTTCAGAAAAACATCATTGATTCGGCTGATATTTTCAGCAATATCAAGATTTTTTGCTGCATTAAATGATTCGGGTTTTACATAAACAAAATCATAAATGTCATTAATAATTCCGTTTCCTAATGCTGAGTTTGAATAAATTATAGTTTCTTCTTCAGCCACATCTTCAAGGTTTGAATTAATGCTTTCAAGGTTATCGACTATTGGACGTATCTGAAGTAAATTGAATCTCTGCATTTTATCTTTTCTTTTTTCAGGATCAATTGCAAATTCAATTTCAATTGGATTTCCCATTTCTTTTTGCCCGATTTTAAGAATCGTTTTAAGTATTTCAGCTAAAGGAAAAACATTGTGTTTTAATATATTCGAAAAGGTAATGATTTTTTTTCCTTCATCGGAATAACCATCTCTTAAAACATTATTATTAAAATCATAAGTTGAAGCAACATATCTTAAGGAATTATCTTTTTCGGCTTCGTTTATTTTTAATTTAAGTAAATTAATGCTGTCATTAATACTTGGCTCAAAGCTTTCGGGTTGAAGATCAATTGCAAAAAAATATTTTTGTGTTTCCCTAAGAGCCATATCCGGTGATGATAGTTGCAATACTTTTTTAGGATATTTTGGTGAAAATCTTAATGATTGACCACCATCAACTATATATTTTCCTAATCCTAAGGCAATATTCACAATTCCGTCTTCAGAGGATTCCTGATCGATTGGGTAGAAGTTCAATGAACGGGCAACTCCAGAAACAATTGGATAAAAGCGATTATTATATTTATTTCCACACACTTCTTGTAAAACTACTCCCATTTTTTCCTCGTCAATAATATTTGAAGTTGCAGTCATATAAGCTTTACTATCTTTAAAATAAACCGAAGCATAAACACTTTTGATTGCATTGCTCAGAATATCAATCATCAGGCTCGGATTGTTTTTAATATTTGGAACCATATAGGTTGAGTAAATTCCGGCAAAAGGCTGATAATGCGAATCCTCTAACAAACTTGATGAACGTACGGCCAATGGATTTTTTACGCAAGAAAGAAAGGTGTATAAATCTTTATGAATTCTAATAGGAAGTTTTGCATTGATGAAATGCTCCAATATCTCGGTATCGCTTAATTGTTTTTCAGAGGGATTTCGAAGTACAACTTTGTGTAAATTATTTATTTCCATAAATTCATCGAAAACATCGGTACAAAGTACTACTGTTCTCGGAATCGTGATCTCAACACCTTCATATTTATCCCATAGTCGATTACGTTTAATTATCGAATCTAAAAAGGCAAGCCCGCGTGCTTTTCCACCGATTGAACCGTCTCCAATTCTGGCAAAAGTCAAATATTCATCGAAACGATCGCGATAAAACTCAGCAATAACACCTCGACCTTTTGACATTCTATAATTTACTATTGCATCGAAAATAAATCTTTTTACCTCGTCTAAATCTTCAAAGTCATCTAATGTAATATCTCTAAATAATTCAGCAAGCGGAAAAATTGTTCTTGCATTTAACCATTTCGAAATATGATTTCTTTGTAAATGGTAAATCAAGCTATCGTCGGGTACCTGAAAAATAATATCTTGTAAAGCTTTTAAATTACGAGCCCTACAAATTTCCTTTGATGTATAACAATCTTTGAAAACAAAATCGCCAAAAGCAAAATAATTCATAATAAAATTTCTAAGCTCAAGGGATAATGTTTTTGAATTTTTATTTAGAAATCCTACTTTTATTTGTTTTGCTTCTGTTTCGAATTTATCATCAGATGACTGTAAAAGGATAGGAACGAGTTTATTATTTTTTTTAATTCTTTTGCAAAGTTTTAAACCGGCAGTGTTATCGATTAATCCATTACGCTTGTATTTATTATCGGTAATTATTCCGAGAAGGTTATTCTTATATTTATCGTAAAGATCAATTGCATCTTCGTAATTAGTAGCAAGAAGAATTTTTGGACGTCCACGCATTCTCAGCATTTTTTGATGCTCGTTAAGCCCCTCGGTCATAAAAGTTTTCGATTGCTTGAAAATTATTTTATAAATATTTGGTAAATAACTTGAATAAAACCTGATAGAATCTTCAACAAGAATTATTGCCTGAACCCCGACATTTTCAATATCTGCTTCAGCATTCATTTTATCTTCAATCAATTTAATAATTGCCAATAAAAGATCGGCATTACCAAGCCAGCTAAAAATATAGTCGATGGCACTTAAATCCTGTTGGTCGATTTTTAATGTTACTTCTCGCGAAAACGATGTAAGTACGACAATCGGTTTCTCAGGGTATTTGCCCTTAATTCTTTTGGCAATTTCAAATGTGTCTTTTTTTTCGGCACTTAGAGTTGTAATTATCAAGTCTATATTTTCGCCTTCAAGAATTTCAAAAGCTTTTTCTTCGCTCGAAGCAAGGATAAATTGTGGGGGATATCTTAAATTAAGCGAAACATATTCGTTAAATATTTGCTCATCTATTCTTCCGTCATCTTCTAAAATAAATGCATCGTAATTACTTGAAATTAACAAGACATGATAAATCCTTTTTTTCATTAAGTTATTGAAAGAAGTATCATTAAAATAATATGTCTTTGCATTTATTGACTTTCGTGCTATCATAATTTGATTATAATTTTCTTATTGCAAAATTAGGCATATTATTGTTTCTCTTGTAATAAATCTGTCAAATAATTCCAAAGGGTGGGGATAAAATTAAAAAAGCCGTTCTATGCTTTTTTGAGTCGTTTTTAAAATTTATGGTTTTTCTTTCTAATCAATTTTTGTATTTTTACGAAAAAAAATTACATACATGAAATTACAATTATTTCAAATTGATGCTTTTACTGATAAGGTTTTTGGAGGCAATCCCGCTGCTGTTTGTCCTCTTGAAAAATGGTTAAAACCTGAGTTGCTTCAAAAAATAGCGGCAGAAAACAACTTACCGGAAACGGCTTTTTTTGTCAAAAATTCTTATGGTTTAGATATAAGATGGTTTACTCCCGAAATGGAAATCAATCTTTGTGGGCATGCCACTTTGGCCTCGGCGCATGTGCTTTTTAATCATTTGGGTTATAATAAAAATCAAATAATATTCGATTCAAAAAGCGGTACGCTTAAAGTTACAAAAAAAGGCGAAATCCTTTGCCTTGATTTTCCGTCAAATAAACCTGAAAAGATTTCGCACTCGGCTAAACTTGAAGAAGCTTTAGGCGCAAAACCTATTGAAGTTTATAAATCAAGAGATATTTTAGCAATATTTGAAAATGAAAAGGAAATAGAAAAGATCAATCCCAATTTTGAATTATTAAAGCAAATTGATTGTATGGGAGTAATTGTTAGTGCAAAAGGAAAAAATTGTGATTTTGTTTCAAGATTTTTTGCTCCCAAAGTCGGAATTAATGAAGACCCCGTAACAGGTTCTGCTCACACTACCTTAGTTCCTTACTGGGCTGAGAAATTAGAAAAGAAAAAATTGCATGCATTTCAAATATCAAAACGAAGAGGCGAGTTGTTTTGTGAAATTATGGGTAGGCGGGTTTTGATAAGTGGTAAAGCTGTGACTTATTTAATAGGTGAGATCAGCATCTGAGTTTTAATATTATTGATTCTTGTAATATTTCATTATTGGCCATTTAATAAACTTCCTTATTTTTACCGAAAAAATTGAGTGAAGAATAAAGTATTTATTTGTTTATCTATATTTTTTCTTTTCCCCGGATTAATATTTTGTGTTAATCGGGAAGGCGATTTTTCGATTTTCCAGGATGATCTTCAAATTAATATTTCTCAGATAATTATTAAAAACGTTTCCACTTCAATTGAAATTGATTTTCTAAACTCAAACGATCAAAAGGATTTGATTAACGGCAATGTTAAAGCCTATGTAAATGATTCATTATATGTTTTGCAATTCGTTGATGGAATAGCGAATTTTGAGTATATATTCGAAGAGAAGGAAATATTTACTATTGAAATTGATGATTTTGTTTACACCAAGGCTGTAAATCCTATTCCACTTTGGATGTCGATTTTGCCCCCAATATTAGCAATTTTAATGGCATTGGTGTTCAGGGAAGTTTACTCGGCTTTATTTATTGGCCTTTTAGTTGGAACAACAATTATTTATTATTTTCAGGGAAGCTATTTTATTATGGCGATTTTTCAGGGATTATTTGCAATTGTTGACACATACTTAATTGAATCACTTAGCGATTCAGGCCATCTTTCAATAATAATTTTTTCGATGCTGATAGGAGGAATGGTAAATCTGATAACTCAGAATGGTGGGATGAAAGGCGTTGTTCAAAAATTGTCGAAATATGCAAATAGTCCAAAGTCAGGACAAATCATAACATGGTTTCTTGGAATTTTAATTTTCTTCGATGATTATGCCAATACACTTGTTGTTGGAAACACAATGCGGCCTGTTACCGATCGCTTACGGATTTCGCGAGAAAAACTTGCCTATATTGTTGATTCAACAGCAGCACCCGTAGCTTCACTTGCTTTAATAACTACCTGGATCGGGGTTGAATTGAGTTATATTCAGGATGGTATAGATAAGATCGGTTTATCGGAAAGTGCTTATAGTGTTTTTATTAATTCACTTGATACTCGTTTTTATTTGATTTTTACTTTAATTTTTATTTTAATAATTATATTTAAAAATCGTGATTTCGGGCCAATGTTTAAGGCTGAACAGAATGCACGAAAATATGGATTGTCGTCTGATTCAAAAAAAATATCATCTCTAAATACTGAAATTAAAGTTTCAAAAAAAATAAAATCACGCTGGTATAACGCAGTGATTCCGGTGCTTGTAATAATAGTCGGAACTATTGTAAGTTTGATTTACACAGGGCGAAAAGTAGCAGGCCCGGAGGCTGATCTTATGGAAATAATTGCAGCAGCCGATTCATATAATGCTTTGTTGTGGTCATCAATTCTCGGAGCTTTAAGTGCAATAATTTTAACCGTCAGCCAAAGAATACTTAAACTTAGAATTGCTGTCGAAAGCCTTGTAAATGGTTTCCGAACAATGTTACCGGCAATTATAATTCTCGTTTTAGCATGGTCGCTTGCTCTAATAACCGAAGAATTGCATACTTCTGATTTTATAGCTTACTGCTTATCCTACATTGAAATTTCACCTTTTTTATTGCCGGCATTAACTTTTATTTTTTCGGCATTAATTGCATTTTCAACAGGTTCTTCATGGGGAACTATGGCAATTTTATATCCAATGATTCTTCCTGCAGGATGGGCTTTATCAATGGAATACGGTTTGGATCAAGATCAGTCGATAGCAATTTTTTATAATATAGTTTCATCAATATTAGCGGGCTCGGTTTTTGGCGATCATTGCTCCCCAATTTCCGATACAACGATTTTAAGCTCATTGGCAAGTTCATGTAATCATATTGAACATGTCAGAACCCAGTTGCCTTACGCTTTAACTGTCGGGCTTGTAAGTGTTTTTATCGGTACAATTCCGGCTGCTTACGGCGTTTCGTCATGGATATTATTTCCGCTGGGTATTATCGCAATGTATCTTATTATTAGGGTTTTTGGAAAGAAAGTTGGGAATGGGGTAAAGGTATAAGGGAAATTGGGGAAGTATAAAGGTATAAGGGAAATATGGGAAATAAGGGAATATGAAGGTATAAGAAATTTAAAGTTAATTGAACACTTATAATGAAAATCAAAATATTAGACACAACTATCCTTTATATTGTATTTTAGAAAAAACTCAATACATATAGAAAAATAATTATGGCGAAGCAAAATAATGAGACTGTAAGAGAGCTAATTTATTGGTCATATGCAAATCTTGCGATGGCTCACACAGTTGTTGACAAAAAACAAGAAAAATACGGACGATTTAATTATATTATTAGAGCCAAATTATTCAAGGGACTTAAAAATGGAAAAATGAGTATGCGGACAATTTTTGACGATGAAAAAATTAAACTTCAAACTGGACAAATTTGTAATTATTGTGGATCTACAGAAAAATTAGCATTGGACCACATTTTTCCACAAAAATTTGGCGGGCAAGATGATGCGGAAAATTTAATTTATGCTTGTAGAAGTTGTAATAGTTCTAAAGGAAAAAAGGACATGATGGAATGGATGGATTTTCGCGGGAAGTTTTTACCATTAATGATAATTAGAAGATATTTGAAATTGACATTTAAATTTTGCATAGAAAATAATTTGATTGACAAGAAAATAGAAGAATTAAAAGATATGGAATTACCATTTAAAATAAACCTTTTACCAACTTCATATCCAAATCCTAATGATTTGGTTTTGAATATAGAAAAGAAGATAATAAATAAATAATCCAACTATTAAAATCGTAGCCACTAATATATTTTCAACAATAATACTAATGAAAAATCAATTACATCAAAACATCTTAGCTACTTCAAAGGAGTTTGTATTACAGTACATTTTTTCCTTTATTCCCCCTATACCCTTATTCCCCCCAAATAGAAACCTAATTGAAAATTTAAACTGATATAAATCAACACGAAAATTTACATGACATATATTGAAATAATAATATTAATAGTAGCCGGGATTTTTACAGGTTTCATAAATACACTTGCCGGAGGAGGTTCAATAGTATCATTATCAGTTTTAATGTTTCTCGGATTACCACCTTCTGTGGCGAATGCAACAAATCGAATAGGAGTTGCTGTTCAAACATTTACGGCGGTAGCAAGTTTTAAAAAACAAAAAGTCCTTGACCAAAAGAAGGCTTTATTACTCGCAATACCCGCAGTTCTCGGTTCAGTAGTGGGAGCAAATATTGCAATTGATATAAATGATAAAATATTTGAAAATGCTTTTGCTATTATTATGATTTTCATGTTGTTTTTTATTCTTTTCAAACCTCAGAAATATTTATACGGGCGAAAAGAATTAATCAAAAAGAAAATTAGCATTTGGCAAGTTATTATTTTCTTTTGTATTGGCATTTACGGGGGATTTATTCAAGTTGGTATCGGCTATTTTCTTTTGGCAAGTATTGTTCTTGGAGCCGGTTACGACCTTGTTAAAGCAAATGCTATAAAAGTTATGATAGCTATGTTTATTACAATTATTGCCCTTATTATTTTTATTATCAATGGAGAAATCAGATGGATGTATGGAATTATTATGGCTATCGGTACAATGGCCGGAGCTATGATCGCTTCAAAACTTGCTGTTAAAAAGGGTGTAAATTTTGTGCGTTGGGTAATTATTGTATTAATTGTTGTTTTTTCTTTACATTTTCTGCATATTATTAACCTTAAAGATTTGATTCAAGGAATTTAATTTAGTGTAATTAATTTATTTTCTAATGTTGTTAGAATGATTATAAAAAAAATGTCAAATTTTTAATCCTGTAAACCTAGTAAATCCTGTCAAATATAAATATATGAAAACAATTACAAACAAACTATTTACGATTTTAATACTAAGCTTTCTGATAAGTTTTTCTTCGTGCATGGAACAAAAATCAGTTGAAAAACAAGCGGAATATGTATTAGTTATCCATGGTGGAGCCGGAAATATCATAAAAGAAAAAATGAATCCCGAAAAAGAAACTAAGTATGTTGAAAAGCTTACTGAAGTTTTAGAAAAGGGTGCGAAGATTTTACAAAATGGTGGATCGTCACTTGACGCTGTTGAAGTAAGTATCAGAATAATGGAAGATTCACCATTATTTAATTCGGGAAAAGGAGCAGTTTTTAATGCCGATGGTAAAAACGAACTTGATGCTTCAATAATGGATGGTAAAACTTTAAATGCCGGCGCGGTGGCTAATGTTACCATAATAAAGAATCCTATTTCTGCTGCAAGAAAAGTTATGACTGATTCCGAACATGTTTTATTAATTAAAGAAGGTGCCGAAGAATTTGCAAAACAGCAGGGACTTGAAATTGTTGAACCCGAATATTTTTTCGATCAGAACAGGTGGAATTCACTTCAAAAAATCAAAAATCGTGAGGCTAATGAAAAACCTTCACCTGATGAAAAACATGGAACCTGTGGTGCGGTTGCACTTGATAAATTTGGAAATCTCGCAGCCGGAACATCAACCGGAGGAATGACAAATAAAAAGTTCGGTAGGGTTGGAGATTCACCGATTATCGGTGCCGGTACCTATGCAAATAATAAAACCTGTGCAGTTTCATCAACCGGACATGGGGAATTTTTTATTCGAAATGTTGTTGCTTACGATATTTCGGCCTTAATGGAATATAAAAACATGACTTTAAGCAATGCGGCAAATTATGTTATTAAAGAAAAACTCAATGCAAACGGAGGAATCATTGCTGTTGATAAGGATGGAAATATTGCAATGCCTTTTAATACAAGCGGAATGTTTAGAGGATTTATTAATTCTAAGGGGGAATTTGAAGTAAAATTGTATGGAAACTAAATTTTTTTAACTTATTTTTGTACTCGAATTATGTGAAATAGAAAAAATTGAAAAGAAAAACCTAAAAAATCAAATTGTTAATTGATAATAAAACTTAAATATTACAAAATATGAAAGAAAATCACTTTTTATGTCCGACATGTCGAGGGCAATTAATCCCAAATAATAAAATTGTACTTTCTGCACAAAAAGAAAATGGCGAAAAAGGTTTAATATTGATTGACCCAACTTTAGGAGAATATTCGGCTATAACTCATAAAAACTTTAATCTTTCCGATGGGGAGCATTTGAAAGTGTTTTGCCCTATTTGTCATGCCGATCTTAGTGAGAAAAGCAACCCGGAAGACCTTGCAAAGGTAGTTATGATTAATGGAGAAGAGGAAGAAACTACCATTATTTTTTCAATAATAGTAGGAAAAAAATGCACATATAAAGTATATGGGAACAGAATTGAAATTTTTGGCTCCGATGCCGATATGCACATAAATTTTTGGGGTGAAGAAGCGAATTATTAAAAATTAAATGATTAATAATTTTAGAACTATTGTATATTAAGTAGAATGGCTATATTGCTATTTGAACACGAATAGATTTTACTGCTCTTCATATTTTTGTACATCATTGCTAAAGTACTTTATTTCTATACCTACTTCTCGAAACATTGCTTCCGATTCTTCGGCGGAGTGATATTTTTTTTCGCAAACAACTCTTTTAATTCCGCAATTAATTATTAGCATAGCGCAAGTCCGGCAAGGTGTCATTCGGCAATAGATTGTTGAATTTTCAAGAGATATACCGAGTCGTGCGGCCTGACAAATAGCATTTTGTTCGGCATGGACAGTCCGCACACAATGTTGGCTGATAGTTCCGTTCTCGTGTATTACTTTTTTCATCAAATGCCCGACTTCGTCGCAATGCGGAAGACCTCGAGGTGAACCTACATAACCTGATACCAAAATCTGACGGTCTCTCACGATCACGCATCCACTTCTGCCCCTGTCGCAGGTGGCTCGCATTGAAACGGCATTAGCCAATTCAATAAAATATTCATCCCATGATGGGCGGGTGTGTTTTTTCTTACTAATTGACTTTTTCACTTCTATTTTTTTTCTTTTTGAAAATTATTCAATTCTTCTCAAACCAACTCCTTTAAAATTTTCTCAACCTCACCAAAAAGATTTTCAATCGTCCCATTATTTT
>JAEINX010000055.1 GCA_016342645.1 Bacteroidales bacterium
TGTTCCATAAAATACACATAGGCATGTTCCAGATTAGGTTCAATTTCGATAGCATTTTTTGCTTCTAATTTATCGCCAACTAATTGTACTTCCCAACCGTCTTCCGAGGGAATAGTTGATATAACTGCATATTTTTCTTTCAACAAATCATACTCAACTCCCGAAGTATTAATTTGCCAAACGTGGCCGCGGGCTTTTTCAATCAGTTTTTCGGGTGATCCGTTAAATTGCAGTGTTCCGCGATCAAGTAAAGCCAAATCACGACAAACGCTTGAAATATCACCAACAATGTGAGTTGAAAGAACAATAATAACATCCTTTTGGCTTAATTCGGATAAAATATTTCTGAATCGTATTCGCTCTTCAGGGTCTAATCCTGTTGTAGGTTCATCAACAACAATTATTTTCGGATCGCCTATCAAAGCCTGAGCAATTCCCAAACGCCGTTTCATTCCTCCCGAAAGTTTATTGGCATGACGCTCACGTGCATCGAACAATCCAACTTTTTCCAACCACTCATCAACCTTCTGCAAGCGTTTTCTTTTATTTTTCAATCCTGATAAACTTGCTGCATAATCAAGAAATTCCCATGTTTTTAATTTCGTAAAAAAACGGAAATCCTGTGGAAGGTATCCAAGCATTTTTCTGATTTCGCCACGATTCTTTGCAAGGTCAAAACCATTCACTTGTACCGATCCGGTTGTGGGTTTCATAATTGTTACCAAAATCCGCATCAAACTTGATTTTCCGGCACCGTTAGGCCCAAGCAAACCAAACATACCGTTTTCAATTTCAAGATTAATATCCGTCAATGCAAGTTTACCATTTTTATATTTTTTGCTTAAGTCCTCAATGGTAATTTTCATATAATACCGTATAAATTTCTCGACATAAAAATAAAACTTTTTTTATCAAGGTCTATTCCTAAAGTCATATTTCTTTTCTTAGACGCCTCAAAGTGCACTGCGTTACATTGACGATGTAATTTTTTTTATTTTATAATTACCAAACCCAGAACCCTGGCATTATTTATATTAATATCCTGATTTGGGGGAATAATTTTTGAGTCCGTCATAAAAAGGTTGAAAATTGTTTACGCAAATCACGCAAACAAAATGCAAAATTCCCCAAATGTTGATTATAATCATAAAGTTTTTTCGGAATAAGTGAAAATCTAATCAGAATATTCCAAATGATATTTATTAAGAATGTTATTCCATTCTTTGCTATTAACAATTTTTATTAAAACCGGATTAATTTTTCTTATCAATACGGGATTTGCCGACGAATAGGAAAAGTATTCTTTATTAGAGCCACTCTTAATGATTTCAATTTTTTCGTTTAGCTTATATTTTGTTAAATAATAATCTAAAATTGCCTGATCGAAAACAAATGCATTAATTTCATTTTTGTTCACAGCATTGAGGCCATCATAAACAGATGGATAGTTGATAAAATTAAGCCCTCTATTAATAAGAAAATTTGAGCTTCCGGTATTATCAATTGAGCCTATCCTTAAATCTGAAATATCACTTATGTCTTTAATTTCTGTTTGTAGATTATGAACTGTAAGATGAGATGCAACCGAAGCAGTAAAAATTGAAACAATGATAATTGAAATGAACATCCATAATCCTGAAATTAGCCTTCCAAATTTTGTTTTCGGTGCTATGTCACCATATCCAACTGTCGTAAGAGTAACGATTGCCCACCATAATGATTCGCCAAATCCATTCATGCCTTTATTAAATATCTCGGTTCTGTTTTTTCGTTCGACTATCCAGACCAAAAAGCTAAAAATTGCCGTAACCGATAAAACAACCAAGAGCATAATTAAAAAATCTTTTGAGAAAAAATCAAAAAGATATTTTAACATACTATGATTGAAACGTACGGGTAAGGCAACCGCTAAACTTGTGATATAAAATGGTTGGGAAAAATATAATCTTGTCAACAGTTTGCTTGTTACAACAATGGGAGCAATTGAAATATCAAGTTCCGATGATTCGAGAGCTTTTAAAAGATCGGCATATTTATATTCTTTTAATTCGTATTTAATTTTTAAGGAATCGGATATTTTTTTCCATAAATCAACACTAATTCCCGAGAATTGTGAGTTGTCACAAATCACAAAAGGGGGATTACGAACAACTCCCACTCTTAATATTTTAGATGAATCTATCGGTTGAGCATGTGAAGTCACATAAACACTCAAAATGATGGCTATAAAAATCGTTCTTGTAAAAAAATTTGTTTTCATATTTTCAAGCTGTTTTCTTTTTCAATACGACAAATTTATTAATTATCAACAAACCGGCATAAATTTTTTCATATAAATATACACAAACATATGAAAAATTTATGTCGGTTTGTTATAACCTCGGTTGTTGATGTTTGATTTGGTAAATTTTCCTGATTTATTCTTTTTTCAAGGCGTTTTAACCCCCTGCATCTATTGTATGCATCTTTGATTGCTTTTTATCAGAACAGCTTATAATTACCTAAGTCATATAATCTTTTTTAATTCGATGATTTTGGGTTTGAATATTTAAGGCTATTCAGAACAACAATAAAGCAGCAATACCAGAAAATATGACATGCTAAAAAACTTGTTTAAGACAAAGTGGCAGTAAAATATAAATATAAAAACGTATTTCTTAATCGCAATTAAATGATTATCTATATTTTATATTTTCTTTATTTATTAGATAAACATTATGGCATTTCATTTGAAAAAATGTTTTACATATTAAATTAATTGTTTAACTAAAAGTAAGGAGGATTTAATTATGTCTCTAGTAAAATTTTCAAGCCAAATGCCAAGCTTGTTCGACCGCCTTTTTGAAAACGATTTATTTGATTGGTCGAACCGAAATTTTTCAAATACCAACACAACTCTTCCCGCAGTAAATATAAAGGAAGATAAAGATGGTTTTGAAGTTGAAATGTCAGCACCCAGCTTTAAAAAAAGCGATTTTAAAATTGAATTAAACAACAATAAGTTGACCATTTCTTCTGAAAAGAAAACTGAAAACGAAACTAAAGAAGGTCAGCAATTTACACGCAGGGAGTTTAGCTATCAATCGTTTAGCCGCTCATTCACTCTTCCAGAAATAGTAGAAGACGAAAAAATTACGGCTAAATATGAAAATGGAATTTTATTAGTTAATATTCCTAAAAGAGATGAAGCTAAACCAAAACCTGTAAAACAAATTGAGATCAAGTAATTGAATTTAATTCAGCCAGCTAAAAACGACTGGCTGAATTAAAATAATTAAGTTTTAATCACTCTAAATACAATAAAAAAAAATAAATTCTCATAACATAACAAAATGTTATTCTATGGCTTATCCCAACCCACCTTTAAAAGGCTTATGCGGTGAGCAGGCATGATTGAGAACTAATAAGAGTCTGTATTCCGATATCGGCAAATTTGATTAACGCGCTAAGGAATAAAAACACCATATATCATTATTAATGCAGCAATCAGTGAAGTTGTAGCAAAAATAATTTTTAAAAATTGAGGTTTGGTTTTCAATGTTAATTTAGTGCCGATTATTGCACCGATAATCCCAGCGACGGCCAATGGAATGGCTAATTTAACATCAAAATGTCCGGAACTCAAGTGTCCTAAAAATCCGGATAATGCAGTAACCATAACCAATGTAGTTGAGGTTCCTACTGCAATTTTCATTGGAACCCGAACAAATAACACCATTAAAGGAACTAAAAAAGAGCCACCGGAAATACCAACCATTCCGGAAACAAAGCCTGTAAATAAAACAATTGGGACTACAAGAAGTAGGTTTAAATTATATGTTTCATTATTTGATTGTATTTTTAATATAAATCTGCTTTCAGCCTTCACTTCCTTTCCTAAGGGTTTTAACATTAACAATGCTGCTAATGAAATTAATATAGCAAATACAATTTTCAATATTTTATCATTAAAAATATCGGATAGAAACCCGCCTAAAAATGCCGAAACGAAAGTCATCATCCCAATATATAACACCAATTTCCAACTAACAGCTTTATTTTTACCAAAGACAACAGTTGCAAATAAAGAAGATAACACCAAAATAAATTGTCCTGTTGTTGCTGCTTCATGCATTGTAAATCCTGTCAAGGCAAGAGTTAGAACATAGAAATTCCCGCCCCCTCGCCCCGACATAGTCATCACTGCAGCAATTGATAATATAATCAGTGCTAAAAGCCAAACATTCATTTTTTATCTATTTAGATGTTTAAATAATTTACCGGGTAATATTGCGTCCATAAATTCATTATACCCGCCTTCAATTATTTTAACATTTTCATAACCACAACTTTTAAGATAAGCAAAAGCAATTGAACTTCTTACTCCACTTGAACAAAACACACCTATAAATTTATCTTTATGTAATTCATTTAATCTTGAGGGTAATTTGTGAAAAGGTATTTCTAAAACCCTAATATGGTGCATAAGTTTTAATTTCACTGTCTCAACTTCTTCTTTTGCTCTAACATCTAAGAAAATAGCATTTTCCTTATTAATAAAGGTTTCTATATTTATTTTGTGTTGTCCCGTACCAAAATATTCGAAATCCATACTACTGATTGTTCTTTCTAATCCATTCATAAATTTTTCTATTTATAATAATTATGTTAATAATGTAAAGTATAAGGATTTGAATATTGGCTTTTTGAAACACTTCATTCTCGAATTACGACTAATTTTATTAATTGCTATTATTTCCATTTTTACTACTAACTACCAACTAAGCAATATTTATTATTGAACCAAACCCTTTCATGGGGGGCTAAGTTAGGAAAATGTTTAAGCTTACTTCGATAAATTAAAAAATTATTCTTTGGTTAAAAAAATGCTTTAATTATTGCCGAAAATTACACAATTAAAAGTGAAAAAAAAGCGGTATTACTGCACCGAATAATCCTGCCTATTTGGTAGAGGTAGATATTTATCAATTGTGCTCAATATTTTGGATGATTTGCTTGAATTTTTCCAAGAACACATCAATGTCCGGTTCTTTTATTGTTAATGCAGGATCCATTCGTAAAACTTCTACGTCTGGGCGCTTTACTAAAATAAATCCATTGCTTAATAATTCTTTGCGAATAAATTCAGCATGCTTTGTTAATTCAATGGCTATCATTAAACCTCTGCCCCTTATTTCTTTTATTACCGAATTAGCTTCTTTTATTTCATTCAAACGATTAATGATTTTATTTCCTAATTTCTTACTTCGCTCTACTAATTTATCATCTGCAATTGTTTGAATGACCTCATTGGCAACTGAAGCTCCTAAAGGGTCATTTTGGTGAGATTGAGAATAGAGAAACTGCTTGTTTTTCAATAACTCGGCAATCGTTTTTGAAATAGCTGTAATGCTGATGGGGTATCCGTTTCCAACTCCTTTTCCTATAGCAACAATGTCTGGTTCAATATTATAATGCTGAAATCCAAACCATTTCCCAGTACGACCAATACCGGTTGTAATTTCATTAACGACAATAATACCGTTGTTACTTTTTATTTTTTCAATAATTCTATTGATTAATTTTTCGGATGGAAATCTAACTAATCCTGAAGAACTTCCCGGTTCAAACAAGAAGATACCAATCTGTTCAAAAGGAATTTTGTTAAATTCTGAGCACTCACCTGTACATCCGCCTTGTTTTGTATTACATGAACAGTCAAGCCAATTGTAAATATGCCAATTATCATTATCTCTTTTGCTTGCTTCTCCGTAAGCACCAAAATAGGAATCAGAGAAAGTTAGTGTTAATGGCTTTTCAGTGATTGTTTTTGCAACTCTCATTCCATACTCTACAGCTTCGCTTCCTGAACAAATGAACTCACATTTTCCTTCGTTTAGGTTAGTGATTTTTAATATTTTTTTAGCAGTATTTTCGAGTATAGGATTACTATAACAAAAGCCTGTGTGGCTAATATCATTAATCTGTGATTTTATTACATTATTAACCCTTGAATTACAATGCCCTACACTTGTACACCAAACTCCAGATTCTAAATCAATATACTGATTCCCTTTAGAATCATAGAGGTAACAATTTTCTGCTTTAACTATATCTGTAAATTCTAAATTATACCCATTTGACCAAATTAGATGCTTCATTTTTGTAACTTATTTTTTTTACCGCGTAGAGTAGAGCCTGATAGCCTGCTCAAATTCATATTTCTTTTTTTTTCCAAACCGACATAAATTTTTTCATATAAATTTATACAAACATATGAAAAAATTTATACGGAGGTTCCCTCTGTCCTATTTTATTTTATTTTTTTTCAGAGGAAATATATTAAATTTAAAACTCAATCTTATAACTTAAATTTGGCACTATTAGAGCTTCTCTTCTTTCATCTATTTTTTGAGTCTGATAGTTGTATTGAAATCCCGTAAATTCCTTGTAACTCGTTGCATTAATTATTTTTAGTGCAATTTCATGAGTCGATTTCTTTTTGTTTATTCTGTAACTTGCCGTAAAATGGCTTATAAATGCTGGTGGAAATTGCTCAGAAAAGGCTCTTGATTCGTCAAAGATTGCAATTTGCGTAATTTCAGATTCAACTGTTCTTATTGGCGAATAATGGTCGCCACCCTGAAAACTAAGTCGGGCATTTAAACCTAAAACATTTTGTTTATTGCTTCCCATTTGCCACTCCTTACCGATAAGAAAATTGAAAATGAAATTTCTGTTGTAGAGCGTGTTTCTCCAGATATTATCGCCACCTTTATACTGAGAATTAAATATTGAACCTGTTATCAAATAATAATAACCACGAGACAAGTACTTTTCAAAAGTTATATCAACACCATAATTTTTCCCAATACCGTCGTTTTGCAATTTATTGTCAAAGAACCAATCGTTTTGTTGATTAATTATTGAAAATGAACTATCAGCTATTACAGGTACATTGTATAGATGTTGATAATATATTTCAATTTTAAAATGCGTAAATTCCGATAGGCTTACATCATAGCCTAATACAAAATGATGCGACTTTGTAAAATCAAGATCTTTATTGATTGCTTCATTTCCGTAAATGCTATTTTTAACAAAATAGTAATTCAGTCTCTCCAAACGACTATGTAGTCCATATCCAAAACTCAATACTTGTGATGGTGTAATTTGATATTTAATTCCTATTCTCGGCTCTATAGTGTAGTGTTTGTTCAGAGTAAAAAACTGCCCATTTACTCCTAAGTTCATGATTAATTTTTCACAAAAATTAACTGTAGAATTACTGTAAGCTGAGAACAAGGTGCTAAATCCATTTTCGTCAACAATCGTATGGAGAGGATAATCGGTAGCCACTACATTTTTAAGCAAAATATCATACATCATTACAGTAGCCGACAATCCTGTTTTATTAATGTGTTTTGAACTAAACCTTGTATTTAAAAACGATGATAATACAAAACTATAGTTATAGTTATTTATTCTATTTTCGGGCACCAGTAATGAGCTGGCATTCATCGTTTCTGCTGATAAATCAATACCATTCATTGTTGAAGCCAATGTTGATTTTACATATTGTTTTTTGTTCAAAATGATCTTGTGGCCTATACCTACAGCACCCATATATTGTTTTACGTCCGACATTTCTTTATCGCTATCATATTCCCATTCAGAACTATCCATTTTTGCTTCTGCACCCGAGGCGTCAATTAATCCAATACCCCAAATTGAAAATGTACCTGCTTTTTTTGTAGGAAAATTAAGTTTAAAAGAGAGGTCCTGATAGGTTGTACCACCTGCATTTTCAGGCAATATTGGTTCAAGTAACGACAAAGTTGAATAACGGTAATTAAATAAATATGAAGAATTACTGCCTTTTTTAAATGGCCCTTCTGAAGCTGCATCTATTCCTAAAAGTCCTAATTGAAAAGTGTGTTCCGACTTTTGATTATTTCCATTCCGCATAAAAATGTCGAACACTCCGGAAAGAGCATTGTTATATTCTGCCGGCATGGCACCGGAAAAGAAATCAGAATTCGCTAGTAACTGACTACTTAATGCTGTTAAACCACCTCCACCAAATGTACTTAAATCGGCAAAATGATTTGGATTTGGGATTTCAACACCTTCCATTTTCCATTGTAGCGATTGTGGACTATTGCCACGAACCACTATGGCATTATTGCTTACGTTACTTGAAACGCCAGCAAAAGAAGATACAAGCCTTGCAGGGTCATCAAATCCTCCTGCATATCTTTTTGCTTCTTCTACGCTTAACATTTTTGCACTTACAGAGGCTAATCGATTTAAGGGTTGTTCTTTATTTACTTTTGGTTTAATAGTTATTTCGGAAAGTGAAGTAACATTTTCTTTCAATGCAATATTTATGAATACTTCTTTCCCTGATGATACTTGTATTTCTTTTAAAACATAGGTTTCGTAACCAATCATTGAAATTTGTATGTTATATCTGCCAATATTGACATTCTTAATCGTGAAATTACCGCTGCTATCAGTTACTGTGCCAATAGTTGTATTTAACAATACGACATTAACGTATGGTAAAGGAGCATTTGTAGCGAAGTCTATGACTTTTCCACGTATTGTTTGAGTAGGGAGCTGTGCCGACAGATTTGCAAAAGTCATCAATATAAAAAACGCAACTGAAATAATCTTTATCATATAAATATTCTTTAATTATTTTGAAGGCACAAAAGTCTTTCTTAAATAGCTTTTATACAATACTGATTTATCAGTAGCAAACGACTTACAATAATCCAAATTTTGAAGCAAAAATCACAGCTTCCATTGAATTGTTTGCACTCAATTTTTTTAAAAATCTTTGGCGGTGGGTATTTACAGTATTTAAACTAATATTTAATTTGCTTGAAATTTCTTTGCTTAAAAATCCTTCCTTAACCATTCGCAGGATTTGTATTTCCCTATTCGTTAATCCTACATTGACAATTTCATCGCTTTTTTCTTCTATTTCATAAGGGATTATTTTTCCTGTTCTGAAATTAAGCAATTGACTATTTATTCCCTTATTGATTTCCTGATTTGGTGAAATATCGATAATACTCAAAGTTAACCAAAGATTTCCATAATTATCTAATTCTAAAAGCTGTTGCTGTTCTACAACTCTGACATATTGATTTTCAGCATTCAATATTCTGTATTCGCTTATAAATTTGTAATTGGCTTTTTCATCATTGGAAAATTGATAAAATAGTTTAAGCAGCAAAATGCCATTCTGCATCATCCCGATATAATCTTCTTCATGAATTTTATTATCCCAGAAATCGTGCCCTTTTTCTTTGATTTCGTTTATATTGTATCCGAGAAAATTTCCAAAATTTGGTGAATAAAAAATATGCTCTTTTTTAAACAAATCAAAAATACTAATCCCACAATTGGCATTGTCTGCTAAAATTTGCAACATTGGTTTTTGTTTATCGAAAACTGCATAATCTAATTCGTCTGAAAAAAATTTCTGTTGATTTAACAGCTCGAAATAAGTTTTTGAAATATTGATTTTGTTATTCTTTATCATAGGTTTCTCGTGCTTAATTATTGTTTTAGCATGGTGCATAACATGTGTGTAAATTTCAGTAATCTTTTATATTTTCAATGCCGCATAATCTGCAAAACAACAATATTTTCTGCAATTGCCTTAATAATTACTATTTTGCCGGGCTTACTCAAGTTTTGATTTCTTGTTTGTTTAATACAAAAGGCAAATATATAACAGAATTTATTTAGAATCAATATAAATTACATAACAGTATGTATTTTAGAAACTGTTGCTAATCCGTTTATTATTTGCGTATTTTGCGATTCGTCTGAGTATTTTGCGTGAAATTTTGTTTAGTTGTTTATCAGGCAACATTAATAATGCGAATCAAGAGTTGGGTTATTATAATGATTATCAACTGCAAAATCCTGACAGGTTTTTAAAACCTGTCAGGATTAGCTCTATAAACCAGTAATTTGTATTTTCAACTCTTGATTCGCATTAATAACTAAAAATTACAAAAAATCATAATCAATCAGTGTCCTATTTTTTTTATTTGAAACAAAGCTTTAATATGTAATTGACCGGTTTTATAAGCAAACGTAAAATTAAATTTACATTTTCGGCCAAGCAATATTTAAGAAAAGTCTCCGCCTATCCAAATAGTTTTAATATTCAAAAATTCCTTAATTCCATAAGATGCAAGCTCACGTCCGTAGCCCGATTTTTTTATTCCACCGAAAGGCATTCGAGCATCGGATTTTGTCATTCCGTTTACAAAAACAGCTCCGGCTTCAATTTTTCGGGCAATAGCTTCTCCCCTACTCAAATCTGATGTCCAAATACTTGCTCCCAAACCATAAATAGTATCATTGGCAACTTTGATTGCTTCTTCTACATTTTTTACAGGAATAATTACAGATACCGGCCCAAAAGTTTCTTCATCGTAAACCGGCATTCCTTTTTTCACATTTGTTAAAATCGTTGGTTGATAAAAGAAACCCTCTCTTTCGATAATCTCACCACCGCAAATCAGCTTAGCTCCCATTTCAATTGATTTCTGAACCTGATGATTAATATTCTCCAATAGATCGAGCCTTGCTATCGGGCCCATTTCTGTTTCCTTTTTCATCGGGTCGCCAACTTTGTAGTTTTCAAACAAAGACTTTTGGTTTTCAATAAATTCTTCGGCAATTTCTTCTTTGATAATAAATCTTTTGGCAGAAATGCAAACCTGTCCGGCATTCAATAGCCTTGAATCGGTTCCTGCTCGGCAGGCTTTTTTCAAATCGGCATCTTTTAAAACTATAAAAGGATCGGAGCCACCAAGTTCTAAAACCGATTTTTTTAAATATTTTCCTGCCTGCGAAGCTACAATACTCCCCGCTTTGGCACTTCCGGTTAGAGTTACTCCGGCAACCAGATCACTTGCTATCACTCGCTCAACAGTTTCAACCGGAATAATCAAGCTGCGAAAGATGTTTTTTGGGAAACCTGCCTTTTGAAATATTTTTTCAATTGCAAGCGAACATCCGCAAACATTTGGTGCATGCTTTAAAATGGCTGCATTTCCGGCTATAAGGTTAGGAACAGCAAAACGAAAAACCTGCCAAAAAGGAAAATTCCAGGGCATGATAGCAAAAATACATCCAAGCGGTTCAAAACTTGCAAAACTTTTTTTGGCATCAGTTTCAATTATTTCATCATTAAGAATTTGTTGGGTGTGTTCTGCATAATAATCACATAATGCGGCACATTTTTCAATCTCGGCTAAAGATTGTGAAATCACTTTTCCCATTTCGGATGTAATCAATTTGGCAAACTTCCGGCTTTCCGATCTGAGAATTTCTCCTGCTCTCATCATTAATTTCGAGCGATTGGTAAAGCTTGTGCTTTTCCAATCTAACCATTCTTTATTTACATCATTAATAATTGAATCAACATCAGAAATCGAATGCTCTATGTATTCTTGGATCAGTTTGTTGTTGAAAGGATTTATGCTTTTCATTTTTCTACAATATCTTTAACTATCTAAACCGCCAAAGCCGCAAAAAGCCGCAAAATATTTTGCGTTTCTTTGCGGCTTTGGCGCTTAATCATTTTAAAACTAATCAACCTCAAGAATTGTTTTCTTAACGGTTTTCATAAATGTTGCCCAATAATTATCCCAATCTTTTTCAAGATTTAAAAACGGAGTTAACAATGAAGCACGGAAAATCCAAACACCGGTTCCGTTTAAGAATTCTTTTTCATCAATACCAATTTTGTTTAAGAAATGCACGGGAGCCTTTCCATAATCAGCTAAGGTAAACTCAGTATGCGAAGTTAAAAAATCTTCGGAATAAACAGGCCCACCAACATACTGAAATTTATCAAATAATTTCAAAGTCAGATCATTCATTTTTTTCAAACTTGTATTTCCCACTTCGTTAAATGTCCAGTTAACCATATTGAAATCGGGTTTTGTAAGGGTAAAGGCTTTGTAGGTTTTACCATTTTCGAGAGTAAATTCGGGTTCATTTGATAATGCTTTATAAAACCTTTGAGCCACTTCCTGGCTACGTCCAATCAATCTTCCATATCCAGAAATATTCAAAGGAAGTACTTTATGCGAAGCCCAAACAGCAGCTACCGTAGCACCGGCTTTCGATCCCTCCATAATATAAGAACCAAGTAAAACCGGGTTTTCGTTGGTCATACCCTGAGCAAAAACATAAGCAGCAAAATAAGAAACCAGATCTTTTACTCTTGTATCTTTTGCCATGATTGCACCGGCCTGATAAGGTACGTAACCCATTTTATGAGGATCGGTGGTAATAGAATCAGCTTCACTCATTGCCTTATAAGCTTCATAAATATCTCTCGACGGCCAATCGTTGTCCATTTGCATTGCACCAGATTCGTGGAGCATGGGCTTAATATTTTCATAGCTAATAAAATCATCATTTTTGTCAAGGAAAATTGAACGGGCATAGCCGCCGTAAGCTGCATCAATATGATAATAAAAACTAATTCCTTTCTTTTCATATTCTTTTCTAAGCTTAACTACTTCATGCACTTCATCAACAGCGCCTTCTTCGGTAGTACCTACAACAGAAACAACTCCGAGGATAGGGATTTTTTGTTCAACTAGCTTATCAATTTCTTCTTTTAAATGATTAATATCCATTCGACATTTGTCCGTAACCTGAACGTTAACAAAGTTTTCGCTACCAATCCCCATTATATCAACCACTTTAGTCCATGAATAATGTTTGGTTTGGGGAACAAGTAATTTGCCGAGTTTTCCGCTGGTCATTCCTGTCCCTCTAACCGAATGATTTCTTACTTCATCAAATATTCCAAGTTTTTTAGTTTCATCTAAAAGATCAAGAATTTTTGTTGTTGAAAGATTCATTAGCTGCCAATCGTCAAGGCCTTTAACGAGTTCCGGTTTCACTTGTTTAATTGCATTTGGGGCCGATTTCAGGTTTCTCATAAACCAGGTGCCTTCAAAATTAGCAACATGTCCACCCGAAGTTATGTGCCCCCAGGCTTTTTCAGGATCGTAACCCATCATTTTCGACAATTGTTTACCGACTTCAATTTCTAAGGAAGTAGTTGCCGGAGCTCCTTCGTAAGCACAATTATTTGGATTATATAAAATTGTTGCCATATAAGCAATTACGGCAGGCATCAAAACATCGCTATTCATTTGTCCAAGATAACGAGGTGAAAACCACGGTTCAGAACTTCTTTTAAGCTTTGATGATAGCTCTAATAAAACTTCTCTTGTTTTTTCAAGAGTATTTTGAAAGCCACTTTCCCTTTGTTCTTTTAAAGTTATTGCATCCTTGTCTTCGGGATGAAAATCACGTCTCCAGAAAATATGCTCATCCAACATAAATTCAATCATTTCTTTCAAAAACTTTTGGTTTTCGGATTTTGGCCCTAGAAAAAGAGCGTCAACATTAATATCTTTCATAATTTTTTAATTTATTACTATTTATTATATTTTTTTTATTTTTTTCTTCCATTCGGGTTTT
Source organism: Bacteroidales bacterium (assembly GCA_016342645.1). Taxonomy (GTDB): domain Bacteria; phylum Bacteroidota; class Bacteroidia; order Bacteroidales; family JAEINX01; genus JAEINX01. The sequence goes on from JAEINX010000055.1 coordinate 13,522, forward strand.
TTAAATTTAAATACAAGCAAAGGTATGATTACAAAAAACGCCAAACCTATTGCCATAAACCAGACATAAAAAGATGAATTTCCTTTTGATGAAACCAATTCAGGTGGAAAAAATGATATTACTACAACAAACGCCATTGATATTAGTCCGAAGCAGGCTAAAATCCACATTCCAATATTCCGTTTTCCGGGAATTTTATATGCTCTTGGCACATCGGGTTGAGAGTATCTCAGCTTTATTCCGGCAGCAAACATAAAAATATACATTATGGCGTATAGTAAAGTTGTAAGAATTAATATCATAAAGAATACACTATTAATACTTGGAACTATCAAATATAATAATGCAACGAGTGAAATTGCAGTAGCTTGAGTAAAAATAATATGAGTAGGTACGCCATATTTATTTTCTTTTTGCCACCAGGGAGGAAGGTCGCCATTTTTTGCAACACCCAAAATTCCTTTTGAAGGCCCGAGCACCCAAGTACTTATTTGTCCGGTTGCTCCAATAGCAGCAAAAAGTGCAATAATCGGAATAAGCCAGGTCATATCAAATTTCGTTAGAAAAACCGTAAAGGTTTGCATAATACCGGCCACAAGGCTGATTTCATTTTTCGGAACAACAATTCCGACAATTAATGAGCCGAGAACATTTAATAATATTAGAAGGAAAATTCCCATAAACATTGCTTTAGGGTAATTTTTTTGTGGATCTTTCACCTCGTTTGCATGAACAGATGAAACCTCCAATCCGGCAAAAATAAACACAACCGAAACAAAAAATGTAAGGTTACCGACATTTGTAAAATCAGGGAAAATGTTTTTTGCCGTAAATGCAAAATCCATATTTAAAGGATTTCCCTGTATTATATATATTCCACCAAGTACAATAATTAAAGCAGCCGGAACAAAAACTCCAAAAATCACTCCTATTGTACTTATTAAACTTGCAGCTTTTAGGCCTTTTAAGTTTAGAAATGTAACGCCCCAATACATTACGAGAATCATGATAAAAATAAAGGTTTCATTATTTGCCCATGGCGGATAGAAAACATAAGCCCACATGGCAGCAATGAAAGAGGTTATCATCACCATTCCAAAAAACATTTGCACCCAAAGCATCCACATCGAAAAGAATGCCCATTTTTCGCCAAAGGCTTCCTTTATCCAAACATAAACACCACCTGCTTTAGGCCAGCCCGTTGCCAATTCTGCTGAAACAAGGCCAACAGGAATTAAATAAATAATCGCCGCAACGATTATATAAAAGAACATCTGCATTCCGGTTTCGGCAAGCATAGGCATATTTCGTATGCTCAAAACAAAAGCAGAAGTAATCATTATCAGTTTAAAAATACTTAAATAAGTGGTTTTTGTTTTCATAAAAAAAATCTTTAGTTTTTACTTATTATTTATTACACAAAACTAAATAATTCAATTTAGTTTACCAAAAAAAAATAACGAAATAATAAAAATTATAATTATATTATTTTCGCAACTAATGTTAATTTTAAACCATAAAAAAAGTAAAGTTTCTTTTTTAATTAACTCATTTAGTCAAACAATTTAAATACTTGCTGATTAAATGATTTTGTTTTAGAAATTTCCTTATTTCTAATTTCCATGTATTGTCTTTTTAAATCAATATATTAAAAACATACATCTTTGAATAAAACATAATAAAAATTCAATAATTTTCGCTGTATATATAAAAATATCGTATATTGCAATCAAATTTTAATATTTATAATTATGAAAAAATTTACTTTATTAATTTTAATTATTAATTGTTTGTTTATTAAAACAAACGCTCAAAACAATTGCCTGAACTTTGACGGCACCAATGATTATGTTGATATTGGAACAGGACCGGGAACAGTAAAAACAGTTGAATTTTGGGTGAATCCTGCAAGCACAACAGAATATCTTATTGATCTAAATGCTACTGCATTTATTTGGATTAACTCTGGAACTGTAACAGCAGCAGGTTTTTCCGACCCAACAATTTATGTTAATGGAGTATCTGCAACAAGTATTTCAGCTAATATTTGGCAGCATATTACTGTTACAACAATTACAGGAATCAATGCTGATGATTTTGATATTGGCAGGCAGGGAAGCAATTTTTTGACCGGGAAAATTGATGAAGTCCGAATATGGAACGATGTTCGAACTGAAATGAAAATCAGGGAAAATATGTATAAAGAACTTGTCGGGACAGAAGATGGTCTAGTAGCCTATTATAAAATGAACTCAAGCAATTGGACTACGGCAATAGACTCAAAGGGATCGTACAGCGGCACATTAATAAATATGGCAGGAACCGAATGGACTCCATCATCTGCATTTTCCGATCCAAAAAACTGTTTGGATTTTGATGGTTCTGATGATTATGTTGATTGTGGCGCAAGTGCAGTTGTGCTGGGGAATACCTTTACTCAGGAAGCATGGATATATCCAATCCATGTAGGTGCAGGTCCATCTTTTTTGTATCACGGATTTCTGGGGTTCGATGATGATGGTGGTGGTACTGATAATGACAGAGCTCCCGGCATATGGCTTGTTGAAGTTGATGGTAATTCTTCTATTGCAGGAATTCATTATGGATTTAGTTCAGGAGGAGGATGGTATTCTGAATGTGTGACAAATGTTATTACATATAATAAGTGGTATCATGTTGTAACAACATTTGATGGCACTAATTATCTTCTTTATGTAAATGGTATAGAAGTAAACAATTATACCGGTGCCAGTGGAAAAACTCCGTATGAAATACCACAACAATGGATTGGTCGTGTTGATAACGCAGCAAAATTTTTTAAAGGAAAAATTGATGAAGTTCGCATCTGGGATGATGTGCGTACCCCGATTGAAATCCGTGAAAACATGTGCAAATCTTTAGTTGGAAATGAAGCTGGATTGGCAGCGTACTATAATTTTGACAATTGTTTAGGTACAAAATTGCAGGATTTCTCCGGAGATGATAATGATGGAGTATTACAAAATATGGAAAATGCTGATTGGGTTTCTTCTACTGCTTTTAACACTTGGCTGAATACTAATTCAACTAGTTGGTCAATAGTTACTAACTGGAGCCGTGGCTCCGCCCCCACTTCGACTGATAACGTTGGAATACCGGATTATAGTACTAATGGCGGGAGCGATCCTATTATTAGCTCAATTGGGACTTGTAATAATTTGGTTGTTGAGGGCACTTTAACCTTCGATTTTAACGATTCACATACCATTCATGGTTCGGCTTTTGTAATCGGACATTCAGATATTAAAAATGATTCAAAGTTAGAAGTAACAGGTTCCTTATATATTTTACCATTATCGTCTCTTTCAATAGAACCGAGAGGCCAACTTACAATTGGGAAAAAATTTGATAATTGGTCTGGCACCTGTACTCTAAAATCAGATGAAACAAATTCAGCTTCAATGATAGTTGGAGAATCAACATCAGGTAATGTAACTTTTGAACGTTACATTCCATCCGGTAAATGGCATTATATTTCCTGTCCGATTATTTATAATTCCGAATCAACTCAATTTGATGATCTTTCTATGGATTTAGGAACACCAGGAAGCAGCAGCAATCAATTCTATCGTTGGGATGAAAGCCTTTCCGGTAAAACTATAGGGTATTGGGTTGATATTTTAAACGGAGCAGACGGAACAGGAAACAACACTCTAATGGACGATGAAGTCTTTAATTTAGCACAAGGTTATGGAATTTATTATGCATCCTCACCCAAAACACTAAGTTTGAAAAACGAAATGAATATTTCAAACAAAACATATACAATTACAAAAACTTCGGGAAGTACTAATGAAGGATCAAATTTGGTTGGTAATCCTTTTTGTTCAGATATTGCAATTAACACAGGTGCCGATACAGACAATAATTTTATTAATCAGAATTCTTCTGCTCTTGACGAGTCTTATGAAGCCATTTATCTATGGCAGGAAGACGGCAGTTGGGATGGTAAATCAAAAGACTATGTTACGATAAACAATTCAAGTGGTGCTACTTTCATTGAACCCGGGCAGGCATTTATGATAATGGCAAATTCAAATGATGCAAGTTTAGCTTTTAACAGCAGCATTCGTAAACACGGAGCAGCTTCTTTTTATAAAAATTGTAATAATGAAAATATCTCAAGATTTGAATTAGGAGTCATAAACCCCGAAAATGAAAATAATACTACTTTGATTGCTTTTATCCCCGCAATGACTAACGGCCTTGATCCTTCATATGATGCTGCAAAATTTAGTGGAAATCCAAACCTCTCACTCTACACAAAATTGCTTGAACCAAACGAACATGATTTTGCAATACAGGCACTTCCACTTATTGAAAATAATCCGGTTGAAATAAAAATAGGCTTGAAAGCAATGGTTCAGGGAGAATATACTTTCAAAGCTGTTAATATTGAGAATTTTGAAGAAAACATTTGCATTAAACTTGAAGACAAGCTTACAGGTGAAATATTTAATCTTCGAACTCAAACCGAATATTCTTTTACAATTTACGAACAGGGAACATATAACAACAGATTTCTACTTCACTTCAACGGAGTAACCGGAATTGAAAACCAAGAACAAGAATCAGAAAAAATTCGTTTTTACGTTTACGATAACAAACTTTATATTATTGATAAAGAATTACAAAAAGGAACAATTCAATTATTCAATATGCTTGGACAGCCTGTTATGGAAAAACAATTTTCGGAAGCAGTTAATATTCTTGATTTGAATTTAAAAACAGGTTATTATGTTGTTAGGATAATTACAGAAAAAGGTATTGTAAGTGGGAAAGTATTTTTTGATTAGTGGCTGGATTTTGTATACTGAAAAGAAGAAGATGACAAATACTGTGTTGTTTTTAAATTATATAGGATAAAAATACTTATACATTAGTTTTCAGGTAATCGTTTATTTTACAATTGAATTATTTTTATATATTTGCCGAAATGCCGATAATTGATTTTTTTATTGATGAGCGATTCGGATGACAGAAATATAATATTTAAAAATAGTTAAAATAAATGAATAAAATCCTTACAAAATTAATAAGCCTTCTCATAGCATTAACAATGAGCACAAGCCTGATAGCGCAAACTTACAGTGGTGGTTCAGGAACATCAGAAAACCCATTCCAAATTGCCAATAAAGCGGATTTAAAATATCTGTCTGAGCACTCAACCGAATGGGGCAAATATTTCAAACAAACCGCAAACATTGCTTTTGATGATGCCGATTTTGAAGACGGTGGTGACTTTTATAATAGTGGGTACGGGTTTATTCCCATTGGTAATAGCACAACCAATTTTACCGGCAGCTATGATGGCGATGGCTACTCAATTGACAATCTCTACATCAACCGAACCTCAAACGACTACATCGGGTTTTTCGGATACCTTTACAATGCTGATATTGACAACATTAACCTTAATGCTATTGACATAAGCGGATATATGCAAACCGGAGGTCTGGCAGGCTCGATTGATTATGGCACTATTGACGATTGTTTTGTAAGCGGCTCAGTATCGGGAGCTAACAATAGCGGAGGCATTGCCGGCGATATTCGATTCAGGGCTGTTTTTAACAATTGCAGTACTGATGTCAATGTTTCAGGAACGGTGAGTGTTGGAGGCTTTGCAGGAAGGTTATACAATGATAATGACATTGACGACAACAAACCTTTAATAACCAATTCATATGCAACAGGTAATGCAATAGCATCGGATAGAAATGCAGGGGGTTTTGTGGGTTGGACTGCGGGATTAATTTCCCAATGTTATGCTACTGGGAATGCAACCTGCACAAATGACACAAAAAGCCGTGTTGGAGGTTTTGCAGGTGCTGTGGCATTATATGATGGAAGTACAGGCAAAATAGACAATTGCTATAGTTTAGGCGATGTAATCAAGTTGGGCACAAATAACCTCACATTGAATGGTATCGGCGGTTTTGTGGGAATTTATTATGGCAGCGCAAGCATTACAAATTGCTATTCAATAGGTAATGTAAGTCCTAAAGGTTATTATGGAGGCTTTTGCGGCTTGTTTACGAACGGGACTTCCGAGGGGAACTATTATAATACAGAGACATCCGGCTGTGACGATACCAATGCCAATGCAAATCCAAAAACCACCCGTGAAATGCAAACGCAGGGAACCTATGCCAATTGGGATTTTATGGAAGAAAGCACCAATGGTACTGATAACATCTGGGGAATAAGCCCACTCCAAAACGATGGCTATCCTTTCCTTGCCTGGCAGGGATATGATCAATATGCAGATACACCTGATGGAAGCGGAACAGAGGCCGTTCCCTACCAAATCTCCACCGTGGCTCATTTATTTTGGCTTGCACAAAATTCCCAGGAATGGGATAAATACTATGAACAAAGCACGAATATAGATGCAACAGCAGCAGCATCCTGGTATGATGATGCCGGATTTTTGCCCATTGGCAACGAAAACACCGGTTTTGCCGGCTACTATGATGGTCAGGAGCACACAATCAGCAATCTTACCATCGACCGCAGTTCCGATGACTATATCGGCCTTTTTGGGCATATAGAAGGAGCTACTATTGAAAACCTTGGAATTACAAATGTAGATATAATAGGCGCTAATAAAATTGGTGCTCTGTCCGGAAAATCGGCATCCTCATCAACAATAGACTCATGTTACAGCACAGGAACGATTGAAGGCGCATATGTTGGCGGTTTAATAGGAGTAAATATTGAACCATCGGAGGTAAAATATTGCTACAATGAAGCAACAATTAATGCACATTCTTATGCAGGAGGTTTAATAGGCCAAACTTCCGGGCTTGTTAAATATTGCTATAATACCGGAAATGTAAATGGCACTTCCACATATATTGGCGGACTCATAGGAGCTAGTACTTACTATATGCCCAGCAATTGTTACAATATCGGGCAGGTGAACGGATACGATTACGTTGGCGGTCTTATGGGGCACGGCATTGCTTCCTATTGTTATAATGCAGGTCTGGTGGTTTGCAGTCAAAGTAACAAAGGAGGTTTAACAGGTGGTGGTTATTCATCATCAACAAGTTGTTATTACGACATAAACACTTCCGGACAAAGCGCTGACCCGGGAAGCAGCCATGGCTTAACCACAATGGAAATGCAAATGGAATATCAATACAAAAGAGAATTATCATACCAAAGCGATTGGGATTTTATGAGTGAAAGCACAAGCGGTACATGGGGAATCAGCCCTCTTGTTAATGATGGTTATCCATTTTTAAGTTGGCAGGGCTACGAACTCTATGGCACTGAGCCGGATGGTAGTGGTACCGAAGAAGACCCTTATGTTGTGGACAACCTGGCTGAGCTGTACTGGATTTCCCAAAAAATCGAACGCTGGGATGATTCTTATGTCCAATCCGGTGATATTGATGCAGCGCTTACAAATAACTGGTGTGACGGCAGCGGCTTCCTTCCCATTGGAAGCGGTGACGCCAATGATGAATTTACAGGAACGTATAATGGCCAGGGATATATAATCAACCACTTATGGATCAACAGGGAAAATGAATATCAAGTAGGGTTTATTGGAAAAGCGAATGCTAGCGGCCAATCCATCCAGAACCTGGGACTGCCTAATGCTTTTATAAAAGGCTATAAATATGTGGGTGGTATTGTTGGATTTGCCACTGGTTCGGATGCTATATCAAACTGCTATATCAGCGGAAGCGTCATTGCTGTTAATGATTATGCCGGAGGAATTATTGGTTATAATAACGGAACAGATTTAATAAACTGCTATAGCCTCAGCAGTGTTAGTGGTAATGATTATGTGGGTGGACTTATCGGCGAATTGTCTTATGAGAATGTCACCAACTGCTATTCAAAAGGACTAGTAACAGGTAATGAATACACCGGAGGCCTGATTGGCAATGGAGCCAACTACGTTAGCAATTCATTTTGGGACACCCAAACATCAGGGCAGGCGAGCAGTGCTGCAGGCACGGGCAAAACCACTGCCGAAATGAAAACATTAACCACATTTACAGATGAAACAACAGTTGGTCTGACTTCAGCATGGGATTTTATTGGAAATCCTAATGATGACAGTGGTTCTGAAGATTACTGGAGTATAGACGGAACAACCAACAGCGGTTACCCCTTCTTATCATGGGAAGCCCAATGCTGGGATGGTGGCAATAGCAAAACAACTGATTGGTTTACTGATTCAAACTGGCAGTCAGGGTCAGTTCCAACATCTTCGGATGATGTTTCCATTTCAAACACAACTGTAATGCCTACAATTAGCGGCTCAACAACAGCAGTATGTAATGATTTAATTGTGGCTGATGGCAGCACACTTACCATTGAGGATGATGGTGAACTTACTATATCAGGTGATTTAACTAACAGTGGCACTGTTACTGTTCAATCAAATGCTGATGGTACGGGTTCATTAATAGTTGAAGGAACAGCTACAGGTAATGTAACAGTACAACGTTATTTAACTGAAGGTAAATGGCATTATATTTCAGCTCCTGTAAATGATACAAGAATTTTTGATGAATTTCTTGGCTTGACCGGAGGGGCAAACAATGATCAGTTTTACTGGTGGGATGAAGATGGAACCTATAACGGTTCTACGGGAATTTGGTTTGATATTTTGAATAATCCTACCGGAATATCATATACTGATAATAGTTTTCTACATTCGCAAGGCTATGCTATAACTTACGCCGGTAGCGGTTCAGAAACGATTAATTTTAGCGGTGTTCCATATACTGAGAATAAAACCATAACTATTACAAGAACCGGTGAGAGCAGAAACCCGGGTGTTAGCCTTGTTGGTAATCCATTTACTTCTACAATTGCAATTAATGATGACGCAAGAATTGGTGATGGCGATGACGCTAATAATTATTTCATTTATCAAAACGCATCATTACTTGCCGTTGATTATCAAGCTATATATCTTTGGGATGAAAGCCAAAGCGATTATGTAGCTAAAAACAATGGTATTGGAGCTACATTTATTGCACCGGGTCAAGGTTTTATGGTGGTTGGAAAAAATGCTAGCTCATCGCTTGCTTTTAACAAAAATACACGTAAGCATGGAGCAGCTCCTTTCTATAAAAATGGTAATGATAATCAACGTCTAGAGCTTTTAGTTGTAGATACAGAAAACCACAAAAATAGCGCTATAATTACATTTCTCCCTGATATGACTTTAGGTTTAGATCCATCTTATGATGCAGCTAAATTTAAAGGCAATCCCGATATTGCTCTTTACACAAAACTTGTTGAAGACAATGGAATTGATTTTGCAATTCAGGCTTTGCCTCCTTTAATCGATGAAAAACTTGAAGTAAAAATTGGTTTAGATGTTAGCACAGCAGGTGGTTATAATTTCAAATTAATTGAATCAGAAAACTTCGAGAGAACAACTTCAATAAAATTAGAAGATAAAGCAACAGGAGAATTAATTGATTTTCGTGAAACCGAAAAATATTCATTCAATATTAACGAGCAGGGTCAAATAAGAGATCGCTTTGTTTTGCATTTTAATAATTCAACAGGAATCGAAGATCAAAATCCCGAAACCGAAAACATTCGCTTCTATGTTTACGATAATAAACTTTATATAATTGATAAAGAATTAAAAAAAGGAACAATCCAACTTTTTAATATGCTTGGTCAGCCGGTAGTTGAAAAAAGATATTCGGAAACAGTAAACACTCTTGATTTGAATCTATCGACGGGATATTATATTGTTAGAATAATTACGGATAAAACTTTAATGAGTGGGAAAATCTATGTTGAATAGTAAATCCATAGTCATTCTCCTGTGTGTTTCATGTTTTTATTTTTCTATTTGGTTCTATTTCAAATTTAGTGGTAAAATGTTTATGGTTCTCCTAATAGGTTCAATTATAATGAGAAAATGCCTCAATGCTTAAATATTTCAAGACAATTAAATCTTTGATAATAAATGAACTGAATATTACAATATTAGATTTATTCATTTTACGCATTATTTTTATTTTCGTATTTTAGCATTCAATCATTTTCGCATTAATTTATTTTTCCACTAAATTCGCAGTAATACCAATTTGTCTGTGTGTAATTCATGAATTTTATGTAAGTTTGGTGAAATATTTAATTTTTAAATTTAAATTACTATTATGAAAACGATTACTGAAAATTTTTTAATTTCTATTTTAATAATTGCATTTTTTGCTATTTATGGATCAAGTTTAGGATGCTCTGATTTTATGATGGCAAATTCAGGTTCAAATATAATTTCAGCTCGCACAATGGATTTTGCCGTTGATCTGAAAAGCGAATTATGTTTAATTCCACGTGGATTTGTTGTCACAAGTATTATTAAAGAAGGTGTTAAAGGAATTTCATTTACAACAAAATATGGTTTTATTGGAATAAACTCATTAGGAAAGGACACTTATAGTGATGGATTAAACGAAGAAGGCTTATCGTTTGCAACCTTATGGTTACCCGGAACTGAATATGCAGACCCTAAGAAGAATCCCGGAAAAGAATTTATTTCTCTTATTGATGTTTCATCATGGTTACTTGGTACTTGTGCAACAGTTGATGAAGTGAAAGAAGCCATGAAAAAAGTGTTTGTTTGCGGATTATTCGTTGAAAATATTAAAATGATACCACCCGTGCATTTTGTTTTGCATGATGCAAATGGGAAAAATCTGGTTGTTGAATACACTAACGGAAAACCCCAATTTTATGACAATGAATTCAATGTAACTACTAATTATCCAAATTTTGATTGGCAAACAATAAATCTTTCTAATTATGTTGATCTAACGAATAAAACACCCATTGATAATGTTTTGAAACAAACAGGAGGTGGTGCCGGAATGTTGGGCCTACCCGGCGATGTAACTCCCCCTTCTCGTTTTGTCAGATTATATTTTTTAAATCATTATTGTGCTGAATCAACAACACTTCAGGAATCCATTGCAAATTCAATTCATATTCTTAATAATGTTGATATTGTGAAAGGTGAAATAGCCGAAGGGGGTTACACTCAATGGTCTGTGGTAAGAGATCATGTTAACAAGGTTTTCTATTTCAAAGATTATCAAAATTTAACTCTCAGAGGGGTTGACCTTAAGGAACTTGATTTCAATCAAAAAGAAATTAAAAGAATCTCAATAACATCAGGGTCAGATTGGTTTTACGATGTTACGAAAACATTGTAATAACAGCAGAAGAAATTTTGGCATCGTCTGACAGATTTTTAGTTTGGAACAACTTTTGATGAATGAGTCAAAAAGAAATTATATGCCAAGCGAAAAAAGAAAACTTATTCACAGCCTGGTTTTTCCTGCTATATTTATTTTCATAATATGGATGGTGAAATTCTCTGAAATTGTTTTCAACATTGATTTTAAAGATTTAGGAGTTTATCCGAGATCGGTTAACGGCTTGATCGGAATAATTACTTCACCATTTATTCATGCTGATTTTGCTCATCTGATAGCGAATTCATTACCTTTATTTTTTTTAAGTACCGCACTTTTTTATTTTTATCGTGATATTGCCTATGAAATATTTTTTCTTATCTTTTTTATAACAGGCATTTGGGTTTGGTTTGGTGCACGAGAAAGTTTTCATATCGGAGCAAGTGGAATTGTTTATGGCTTAGCATCATTTTTGTTTTTTAGCGGAATAATTCGTAGAAATACAAGACTAATGGGAATTACATTAGTTATTGCTTTCTTATACGGGAGCATGATCTGGGGAATATTTCCCGAATTTTTCCCCGAAAAAAATATCTCATGGGAATCGCATTTGAGTGGTTTGCTCGGTGGTTTGATTTTTGCTTATTATTATAGAAAACAAGGGCCCAAGATCAAAAAATATGACTGGGAAGATGAAGAAGACGAGGATGAAGACGATGAAAACCAATATTGGAAATTACAATCGTTTGATCTACCAAACAAAATAAAATATCATTATAAGGAAAAGTAATTCCATGAATTTCAAAATACGAGAATACAAAAGTCAGATTTGCCGATTTTAACAAAGATATTCCCAACTGATTGGAATTTTGGCTAAATAATATTTTGATGTGCTAGGTGAAGATAATTATCTATCTTGCATATAAAAAAAAGATACTAATTATGGAAAAGAATCAAGTCTTATATCAAGAATTAATCAGTTTGATAGCACCAGGAATAATA
>JAEINX010000056.1 GCA_016342645.1 Bacteroidales bacterium
GAATTATGCGTCATAGCTCCTCCAAGTTCTTCTTTAGTAACTTCCTCATGGGTAACCGATTTGATTACGTCTGGCCCCGTAACAAACATATAGCTTGATTTTTTTACCATTAATATAAAATCGGTGATAGCCGGCGAATAAACCGCACCGCCGGCACAGGGGCCAAGAATAGCCGAAATTTGTGGAATTACGCCTGAGGCCATAGTATTTAGATAAAAAATATCGGCGTATCCGGCAAGGCTTTCGACTCCTTCCTGAATTCTTGCCCCACCCGAATCGTTTAATCCAAAAACCGGAGCACCCATTTTCATTGCCAATTGCATTATTTTCACAACTTTATCGGCATTTGCACGACTTAGTGTCCCTCCGAAAACAGTAAAATCCTGAGCAAATACATACACCAATCTTCCATCAATTTTTCCGTAACCCGTTACAACTCCATCGCCGAGAGGTTTATTTTTTTCAACTCCAAAATCGTGAGCACGATGGGTCATAAATTTATCGGTTTCAACAAATGTTTCTGGATCAAGAAGGTCTGAAATCCTTTCTCTTGCAGTTTTTCTACCTGCTTTATGCTGTCTCTCTATTCTTTCTTTTCCTCCTCCGAGTTCGGCATCTTTATTTTTTTCTTCAAGTAATTTATATTTTTCTTCAAGTGTTGGCATATCTTTATAATTGTTATATTATTAAATTGCTATATTGTTAGAATGTTAAATTGTTATCCTGCAATTATTGAAATTATTTCATAACTATTAAACAATTTTTTCTTATCATTCAATAAGTACTAAAGGCTGATTCCCATCAATTATATCTCCTTCTTTAACTAAAATATCTTTAATAATTCTGTCTTTTTTTACTTTGTATTCACTCTCCATTTTCATTGCTGATACTACTATCACAGTTTCACCGGCTTTTACTTTATTCCCTTTTTCAACTAATATTTTAACAACTTTACCGGGCATTGGCGATGAAATTGCCATATCCTCATCTAAGAGGTCTTTCTTCCGGCTTTTAAGATATTTGCTTTCGGCATCAATAATTTCAACATCATGAGAATTATATAATGTATTAACAATATATTTTTTATTGCTTTGATTTTGTATTAATTCCACATTATATGATTTTCCCTCATGCAGCAATGAGTAAACTCCATTTTCGACCATAACAATATCAAGGTCATAAGTTTTTTCATCAACTTTAATTTTAATTTTGTTTTCATCGCGTGATAAAAGCTCAATATTCGCTGTTCTCTTATTTATACTAACTGCTATTGACATGGATTTTTATATTTAATTCATTTTATAATCATTTGAGTCCCTTCAATATCAACGGAATTTGGTATCCGAATTAAAATCTCCTTTTCCGTCTTTTCTATTATCATAGTATATAATTTTTAACAAATTTACAAAAATCATTGATTATAACCTAAAATTGAAAATCCTGATTAACTCAAGATTTCTCTCACAACCTCAAAACACCCTTTTTCCTACCGAAGTCTTTCCAGTTGTTTCCAAGTGTATTGGAAAGTTTTTGCGGCTGAAGTTTTTCAAGCTTAGTAATATAATCGAAGTATGCGGTAATGAGCGCAATATCTTCCATTTTCTTGGAACTTTTTATTGGAGTGAACAAAGCTTCATTATTTTCTTCAATAAAGTGGGTATTGTATTTTCCATTTACAAAATCAGGTATATCCATAATTTTTTCAAGAAACTTGATTGTAGTTTTAACACCTGTAATTTTATAAGCATATAATGCTCTTTTCATTCTGCTGATCGCTTCTTTCCTTGTTTTACCCCAAATTATTAGTTTTGAAATTAACGGGTCGTAATAAATAGGAATTTTATAACCTTCATAAACATATCCATCGTGCCTGACACCAAGCCCGAGAGGCTCTGTAATGTGTTTAATAACACCTGGGTTAGGCATAAAATTATTGTCGGGATCTTCAGCATAAATACGACATTCAATTGCGTGTCCATCTTGCAGTAAATCTTCCTGCTTGATATCGAGAGTTTCTCCGGATGCAATTTTCAATTGTTCGGCAACAAGGTCAATACCAACTACCCTCTCAGTAATCGGGTGTTCGACTTGCAGCCGTGTATTCATTTCAAGGAAATAATAATTCAAATCATTATCAACGATAAACTCAACTGTCCCCGCACCCTCGTAATTCACTGCTTTGGCTACCATTACGGCAGTTTCTCCCATTTCCCGCCTAACTTTTTCTGTCATTATCGGCGAAGGTGTTTCTTCAATAACTTTCTGATGCCTTCGTTGAACTGAACACTCTCTTTCAAACAAATGAATAACATTACCAAATCTATCAGCGAGTATTTGAAATTCAATATGATGAGGTGAATCAATATATTTTTCAATGTAAACAGCATCGTTTCCGAAGGCCGATTTTGCTTCCGATTTTGCTGCTCTTACGGCACCGATTACATCTTTTTCTTCTCTTACCAAACGCATACCTTTACCTCCACCGCCTGCAGTAGCTTTTATCATTATCGGAAATCCGATCTTTTTCACGGTTTCTAAAAGTTTACTCTCATCGGTGATTTCTTCATCATTTCCGGGAATTAATGGAATCCCAGCTTTTTGCATGGTTTGACGCGCGGTAATTTTGTCGCCCATTGTTGAAATAGCAAAAGAAGAAGGGCCTATAAATATAATTCCTTCCTGCTTGCAACGATCAGAAAACTCGGCATTTTCAGAAAGAAAACCGTATCCGGGATGTATTGCATCAGCACCACATTCCTTTGCAACTTTTATGATTTTATCAATTACAAGATAACTCTCGTTGGAAGGAGAATTCCCAATAAAATATGCTTCATCGGCATACCTGACGTGCATAGAAGTTCGGTCAGCTTCCGAAAAAACAGCTACTGAAGCAATTCCCATTTCCCGACACGAACGCATCACTCTAACGGCAATTTCTCCTCTATTGGCAACAAGAACTTTTTTTATCATTTTTATAATATTTTAATCTAATATATTCCTTTTCCCGAATACACTTAAAAACCAACAAAATAAAATTTAAGCAATATTCTATGCTGTAAAAATAAGATAATTTTTTAAGTTGAAAAATACAATGACATAATTTTTGATTATATGTAAAACTTTGACTATTTTTGTCAAAATAAATTTTTCAAAATGCAAAACATTGGAGAATTAATACGATCATTAAGAGAAAAAGAGGGATATCCTTTGCGAAAAGTTGCTGCCTTTTTAGATATCGACCAGGCAGTTTTGAGTAAAATTGAACGCGGACAAAGAAAACTAACAAAAAAACATATAATAAAACTGGCAGACTTTTTTAATTACAACGAAAAAGAGATGTTGATTACATTTTTAAGCGATCAAATTGTTTATGAAATTGGCAATGAAGATTATGCAAAAGAAGCTTTAAAGCTTGCTGAGGAAAAAATTGAATATTTTAAAAGTAAAGTATAAAATTCATGAAAGACAAATCAACATTTGAAAACATTAGAAAGAAAAATGAAATTGGACAAGAATATTGGAGTGCTCGAGAACTTTATTCTAGCCTTGAATATATAAAATGGGATAAATTTCTTAATGTAATTAAAAAAGCAAAAAAGGCATGTAAGAATTCAGATCAAAATCCGGACGATCATTTTCCCCGTGTGGAGAAATTGATAGATTTACCCAAAGGCGCTAAAAGAGATATTGGAGATATTTTCCTTACAAGATACGCTTGCTACCTTATTGTCCAAAATGCAGACCCTTCAAAAGAGGTGATTGCGTTAGGACAAACATACTTTGCTGTTCAAACCAGAAAGCAGGAAATACAGGAAGATTTTGAAAAACTCAGAAGCGAAGATGATAAAAGGTTGTTTCTGAGAAAAGAAATGGTTGATCATAATAAAAAATTGGCTGATGCAGCTAAAAGTGCAGGAGTTATTAAACCTTGGGAATATGCTGTATTTCAAAATCACGGGTATATGGGATTGTATAATGGATTAGGAGCCAAAGGTATTCATACAAAAAAGGGATTATTGAAAAGTCAAAACATTTTAGATCATATGGGAAGTACTGAGTTAGCTGCTAATTTATTCCGTGCCACTCAAACAGAAGAAAAATTGAAACGTGAAAAAATTAAGGGAAAACAAAAAGCTAATCAAACTCATTTTGAAGTAGGACAAAAGGTTAGACAAACCATTAAAGAACTTGGTGGTACAATGCCCGAAGATTTGCCAACGGAAGAAAGCATCAAAAAAATCGAAAATGAAAAGAAAAAAACTTTGAATCCAAAAAATAAAAAAAAATAATATTATGACTACACTCAATTTCAAATGAAAATCAATAAATTATTTGATTAAATAAATTTTAACAATATTTATTATTTTTCTAAATTTACGCATTTTTAAAAAATATTTCATGGGAAATTAAATTTATAATAATGAAAGCTAATATTTTAATCACCTTTTTAGTTTTATTGTTTGCAACGATCCTTATTAGTTCTTGCAACAATGGCTCATTCCAAACCAATGAGATTAACAAATTATCTTCAACTGAAAAAGAAAATAATTGGGAACTTTTATTCGATGGAAAAACGACAAAAGGATGGCGAAATTTTAAAAAAGATAGTGTTTCTGAAGGTTGGATAGTTCAGGATGGAAACCTGATAGCTCTCGGCAAGGGAGGTGATTTAGGTGGTGATATTATTTCTGACAGGGAATTTGACAATTTTGAATTAAAACTCGAATGGAAAATTTCGCAGGGCGGAAATAGCGGGATTTTTTATCATGTTGTGGAAGATAACTTCCCGACAGTCTATGCTTCCGGCCCAGAATATCAGTTGATTGATAATGCCGGATTTCCTCAAAAGTTAGAGGATTGGCAAATGGCGGCTGCAAATTATGCTATGCATCCGGCTTCTAATGTTAAATTAAAACCAATCGGAGAGTTTAATTCAACAAGAATTATTGTTAACGGCAGCCATGTCGAGCATTGGTTAAACGGAATAAAAGTACTTGAATTTGAGCAATGGACTGATGATTGGAAAAATAAAGTAAACTCTTGTAAATGGAAAGATTTTTCCGCATACGGAATTGCCAAAAAAGGACATATCGCGCTTCAGGATCATGGCGATACGGTTTGGTTTAGAAATATTAAAATTCGGGAAATAAAAAATAAACCCCTTGCAATTTTCAACGGTAAAAATCTTGAAGGATGGAAAATTTACGGAACAGAAAAATGGTATGTAGAAAACGGTGATTTGATTTGTGAAAGCGGCCATGAAAATAATTATGGTTATCTCGCCACAGAAAAACACTACAAAAATTTTATTCTAACCCTCGAATTCAAGCAGGAAGCCGATGGAAATAGCGGAGTGTTTTTTCATTCAAAAATTAAAGGAACTAAAATAAGTGGCTGGCAGGTTGAAGTAGCTCCAAAAGGATCCGGTACGGGAGGAATTTATGAATCATACGGAAGAGGGTGGTTAATTCAAATTCCCAATGAAAAAGAAGATATTCTTAAGCCCGGTGAATGGAACAAAATGAAAAAACTTGTAATTAACGATCATGTGATTACATGGCTAAATGGTACAGAAATGATTGATATTTGGGATAAGAAAATTGGTGAAGTAAACGGCTCAATAGCTTTACAAATTCATTCGGGAGGAGGAATTAAAGTGCGATGGAGAAATTTGATGCTTACAGAAATGTAAGCAGATTTTTTTTTACGTAATGCAATGCAAATTGTTAAAAAAGAAATAAGAAACAAAAAACGAGGAACAAGGAATATGAAAAAAACATTACAATATTCAAACGCCCAATTAAGTATGCTCGTTGTTTTAAGAGTGTCGATAGGCTGGCATTTTTTATACGAAGGCTTTGTAAAATTGCTTAATCCTAACTGGTCAAGTGTTGGATATTTATTGGATTCTGAAGGATTTTTATCAGGATTTTTCGAAACAATTGCTTCAGATCCAAATTCTCTGGCTGTTGCCGATTTCCTGAATATGTGGGGATTAATTGCAATCGGATTAGGTTTGATGCTCGGATGTTTATCACGCATAGCAATCATTTCGGGAATAACTTTATTAGCGTTTTACTATTTGTCACATCCGCCTTTTATTGGTTTTAAGTATGCTATGCCTACCGAAGGAAGTTATTTAATAGTCAATAAAATATTGATAGAATTGTTTGCTTTGGTTGTTTTGTATCTGTTTCCAAGCAGCCGGCAAATAGGGTTCGACAGGTTAATTTTTGGGCCAAAGTCTTAAACAGTAATCGGATGACTTATTCAAACAATCCATAGAATATTAATTCAAATTATCAATTAAAATAGTGGGAATCATCCGATGAAGCAAAGCAAATCCGAATGGTGGACTACAAACAATGATAAGTATGGAAGAAAATTAGTATATTTACATCAAAATTTCAAAATTAAAGATGTCAGAAAATATTGAAAATATAAATAATCAAAAAGAAGAAAAAAACAAGAATTTAAGTCGGAGAGATGTATTAAAAAGTCTGGCAACAGTTCCTGTAGTCGGAGCGTTTTTTTATGGATTGTATAAAAAGAAACAATACGACAAGTTTCTTAAAAACAGCATACTTGAAGAAATAAAAATAAGTGGAGAAGCTCCTGTGATACCAATTACTTCTCCGGATAGCAAGCAGATTCGTCTCGGTTTGATTGGATTTGGAATTCGTGGCCCTTACTTAGCTCGTTCGGCAGGTTTTGCTCATCCCGAATATATCGACTCATTGCAAAAATCAGCAATGGAAAACAGCAACGATAAACGTTATCGTGATTACTTAGAACAGGAAGATTTGAATGTTGTCGTTAATGGAGTCTGTGATGTTTTTGATATTCATGCCGAAAATGCACAAAAAGCAGCGGCAAATATAAACCGAGAAGGTAAAGATGGGAAAATGACAGCTTTTCCTAAACGATACAAAACTTATAAAGAACTTCTTGCAGCCGATGATATTGATGCAGTAATTATTGCCACTCCCGATCACTGGCATGGACCAATGACCATAGCAGCGGCAAAAGCCGGCAAACATGTCTATTGCGAAAAACCCTTAACATGGACTGTCCCCGAAACTTACGAAGTTGTAAAAGCTGTTAAAGAAAACAATATTGTTTTTCAACTTGGGCATCAGGGACGTCAGACCGAAAGTTATTTCAAAGCCAAAGAGGCCATTGAAAAGAACTTACTCGGAAAAATCAACTTGATCGAAGTTACAACAAACCGCAACGATCCTAACGGAGCATGGGTTTACCCAATTAATCCCGAAGCAAACCCAAAAACCATCGACTGGCAACAATTTATCGGACAGGCACCTCAACATGATTTCAGCCTCGAAAGGTTTTTCAGGTGGCGATGTTGGTGGGATTATAGCACCGGTTTATCAGGCGATTTGCTAACACACGAATACGATGCAATGAACCAAATTCTTGATCTCGGTATTCCTAACTCGGCAGTTTCATCAGGTGGAATTTATTATTTTAAAGATGGCCGTACGGTTCCCGATGTTTTGCATACTGTTTTCGAATACCCCGACAAAGATTTAACCATGATGTACAGCGCCACTCTTGCAAGTAATAAACACAGAGGCAGGGTGATAATGGGACATGATGCCTACATGGAATTGGGCAATACAATGAATATTTATGCTGATCGCGGTTCCGATCACTATCGGGAAAAAATCAATCAGGGGATTATTGATCCCGATTTACCAATTTATTCATTCGTTCCGGGCCGAAAAGAAGTTGATGCAATTACTTCTCCAACTGAACAATATTTTGCAGGCCGCGGTTTATTATACACTTATCGTGGCGGCAAACGAGTTAATACAACCCATTTGCATATTAAAGAATGGCTTGGAAGCATCAGAGGAAACCAAAAGCCAAGTTGCAATATTGATGAAGCCTTCGACGAAGCAATTACAGCTCACATGGGTACAATAGCTTTTAAAGAAAACAGGAAAGTATTTTGGGATGCAAGCAATCAACAAATTATTTAATGCAAAATTTTAAGACTATTAAAAATATATAAAATGAAAGTATTAATCTTAATCGTTTTCTCAATTTTTTCTTTGAATTCTTTTTCTCAGACAGGTACGAAGAATTTCATTGACAAAAATTTCATCGAAGTTACTGGAAAAGCAGAAATGGAAATTATTCCTGATGAAATCTACTTGAAAATAATTATTAATGAAAAAGATTTGAAAGGGAAGCAAAACATTGAAGATATTGAAAATTTAATGACTGTGAAACTTAGTGAAATTGGAATTGATATTTCAAAGAATCTTGCAATCAAAGATATGGCCAGTAATTTCAGAAATTATTGGTTAAAAAATTCTAAAATCAACTCAATAAAAGAGTACCAGTTAATAGTTGATGATGCAAAAACAGCCGGTCAGGTTTTTCGAGAACTTGAATTACTAAGCATCTCAAACATTTCAATTGAAAGAGTTGAACATTCAGAGATTCAAAAGTTTAAAACAAATGTTAAAGTTCTGGCAATCCAAGCAGCTAAAGAAAAGGCTATAACATTAACAAATGCAATTGACCAAAATATTGGAAAAGCAATCTACATTCAAGAATTAAATAATAAAGTTTATAGAACAATGCAGGGAAGCGTTGCCGGATTATCAAATATTGTTGTTAGGGAGTATTCTAACAAATTGAAAATGGAAATAGAACCTGTAATTGAATTTGAAAAGATTAAACTTGAATATTCTATATTAGTACGTTTTGAAATAAATGAATAAAATGAAAAGACGAAATTTTATTAAGACTTCAGGTGTTTTTGTTGCGGCAGGTTTACTGATGCCATCATCAGTTTATTCCTTTCCAAAAACAAAATACATAGGTTTACAACTATATACTATCCGCGATGAAGTGAATGAAAACATTGAGGCTTCATTAGAAAAACTTGCCGAAATAGGATATAATTCGGTTGAGGCAGCAGGGTATAAAGAAGGAAAATTTTATGGTTACAAACCTAAAGAGTTTAAAAAACTAATCAATAGCTATAATATGATACTTCCAAGTACTCATACAAATTTTGAAGTAAATGAAGCCGATGTTGTTATTGAAAATACTTGCGAGGCCGGAATTTCATATTTGGTTATACCATGGTTACATCCCAACAAAAGGAAAAACATTGATTCATATAAGAAACTTGCAGAAGATTTTAATATTATTGGTGAAAAATGTAAAAAATCAGGAATCCAATTTGCTTATCATAATCATGATTTTGAATTTGAAACTATTGACGGGCAAATCCCTTACGATGTTCTATTAAACAACACCGATGATGAACTTGTAAAAATGCAACTTGATTTATATTGGATCAAAAAAGGAGGCTACAACCCGATAGAATATTTTGAAAATTTTCCGGGCAGATTTGAATTATGGCATGTAAAAGATATGGATGATACTGCCGAACACAAGAATATTGAAACAGGCCGTGGAATTATTGATTTTAAAAGTATTTTTGAATATAAAAAACTTGCAGGCATGAAATACTTTTTCATTGAACTGGATAATTGTATTTTGCCTCCTTTTGAATGTGTAAAAGTAAGTTATGATTATATGAAGGGATTAGAAACTTAAAATTTGAATTTTTTTAAAACAAATTTGTATCCCGCAGATTGTGCAGAAAAATCATCAGCGAAGACCTGCGTAATCTGCAGGAAAAAAATAAACAAATGAAAAATTATGAGTGAAATTATTAAAGTCGGCCAAGTAGGTTTTGGAATGTCGGGGCAATTATTCCATGCTCCATTCATTGAAGCAAACAAAAATTTTAATTTAAAAAAGGTAGTTGAACGACATAATCGAAATTCAGAAAACTATTATCCATATGTTGAGATAGTAAAATCATTCGACGAATTACTTTTGGATGAAGAAATTCAACTAATAGTAATCACCACTCCAAATATTTATCATTACGAACAAACAAAGAAAGCATTACTTGCCGAAAAGCATGTTGTTATTGAAAAGCCATTTACTCCAACAGCAAAAGAAGCTCAGGAATTAATTGATCTATCGCTTAAGCAAAAGCGACATATCTTTGTTTTTCAGAATCGGAGATGGGATGGGGATTTTATGACCATCCAAAAATTGCTTCAAACTGATTTATTGGGAGATTTAATTGAATATGAAGCTCATTTCGATAGATATTCTCCCAAACTTAACACAAAACCATGGAAAGAAGCTGATGATCCGGCCGGAGGGAATTTATATGACCTGGGAACTCACCTTATTGATCAGGCTGTTTGTTTGTTCGGTTTACCCGATTCGGTTTGGGCCGATATCCGAACACAACGAGATGGCAGCAAAGTTGATGATGCTTTTGAAGTAATTTTAAATTACCCCGAATTAAAAGTAACACTCAAGGCAGGAATGTTAGTCCGTGAAGAAGGCCCCCGATATATTTTAAATGGAACTAAAGGATCGTTTGTAAAATATGGAATTGACCCACAAGAAAATGATTTAGACAAGGGATTTTCGCCTGATAATGAAGGATGGGGAGAAGATTTCCCTGAAAAATACGGATTTTTAAATACCGCAATCGACGGCTTAATTTTTCAAGGAAACATTAAAACAATAGCAGGTTCTTATCAAAAATTCTACAAAAATGTTTATGATGTTTTGATGAAGAATACCGAAGCTGCCATTAAGCCCGAAGAAGCCCGAGATGTAATCAGGATAATTGAACTGGCATTTGAGAGTCATCGCTTAGGCAAAGTATTACAATTTGATGAGAGAATTAATTAATATTTATTGAAATATGAAAAACAAAAAAAGTACAATTTCGCGTCGTAAGTTTATCGGGAATGTAGCAACTGCTGCAGCCGGAATAACAATTTTGCCACACTTTGCTGTTGGTGGACTGGGTCGTTTCTCTCCAAGCGACAAGTTGAATATTGCAGGTATTGGTGTTGGTGGTGTTGGAGCTTCAAATATCAACAAGCTGAACAGCCAAAATATTGTCGCATTATGTGATGTTGATTGGGATTATGCCGTAAAAACTTTCAAATCATATCCTAATGCAAAAAGGTATAAGGACTACAGAAAGATGTTTGATGAAATGGGAAACCAAATTGATGCTGTCGTAATTGCCACTCCCGACCACACACATGCAATTGCCACCACAGCAGCTATGAGAATGGGCAAACATGTTTATGTTCAAAAACCATTAACTCACACTGTTTATGAATCGCGAGTTCTGCGTAACTTGGCGAACGAAACAAAAGTTGCAACCCAAATGGGTAATCAGGGAAATTCGGGTGAAGGGATTCGTGAAACCTGCGAATGGCTTTGGGATGGTGCAATTGGTGAAATAACCGAAGTTCATGCATGGACAAACCGCCCGATCTGGCCACAAGGCTTGGAAAGGCCAACTGAAACGCCTTCGCTTCCACCGACTCTGGCATGGGATCTTTTTATCGGCCCCGCACAATGGCGCCCTTATCATCCTTCTTATACTCCATGGAATTGGAGAGCATGGTGGGATTTCGGTACAGGTGCTCTCGGCGATATGGCTTGCCATATTATGGATCCGGTTTTTATGGCACTTCAATTAGGCTATCCTTCAGCAGTTCAAGGTAGTTCAACACAGGTAAATACCGAAAGTGCTCCACATGCTTCAACAATTTACTATGAATTTCCTGAACGACCGAAATACAAAAAATTAAAAATGCCACCCGTATCTCTTTCATGGTACGATGGCGGATTATTACCAAAACGCCCTAAAGAATTAAAAGACGGACAAATTATGGGTGATTCATCGGGAGGAGTTATTTTCGTAGGTACCAAAGGAAAACTTATGTGTGGTTGTTATGGAAAAAATCCAATCTTATTACCCGAGGAATTAAATAATGATTATAAAAGGCCTGATCCAAGCATGAGACGAATTGCTGAGGCTATGAACGGTGGCCATGAAATGGATTGGGTTCGTGCCTGTAAAGAAAACCCCGAAAACAGAATCGAAACAAGCTCATGTTTTGATTATTCAGGCCCTTTGAATGAAATGGTTGTGATGGGAAATCTGGCTGTTCGTTTGCAGGATCTTAAACGTAAATTATTATGGGATGGTGAAAATATGAAAATCACAAACCTTACTGATGATGATAAAATCAGGGTGGTTACTACCGATAAGTTTACGGTAATAAACGGCCATCCGCATTTTGATACTCAATATGCAACAATCGAAGCCAAACCCGCTGCCGAAGAATATATAAAACATACTTATCGGGAGGGATGGAAGTTGTAAAATCAGGAAATTGTCATTTCAAAGAATGTTGTAAATTTGGAATATGAATACTCAAATTGATATAGAAAACAAATTGAGAGAATTGAAGAATATATTGGAGAAATGGAGTTCAGAGAATTTAAAATGAATTATTAAAAAAGAGAAAATCACATAATTTAAAATATATATTAAAATGAAATTTATAAAATACATATTTATTTTTGTAATAATTACAAGCATGATTTCTTGTAAACCAACCGGAAAGATATCAAAAACAAAAATTACGAAAGCAAAAGCAGAAATTAATAAACTCAGCCAAGCAGAAATTAATGACGGATGGGTTTTGTTATTTGACGGAGAAAGCAATAAAGGTTTCCGCGGATATAATAAAGAGGCTTTCCCCGAAAAAGGTTGGGAAATTATTGATGGAACTTTGCATTGCATTGGTTCCGGCAAAGGAGAAGCCGGTGGAGGCGGTGGAGATATTATTATTGATAAAAAGTATAAAAACTTCGAACTTTCGCTTGAATGGAAAATTTCGGAAGGAGGAAACTCCGGTATTTTTTATCTTGCACAAGAAGTTAAAGGGCAACCGATTTATAAATCTTCTCCCGAAATGCAGGTTTTGGATAATGCAAAACATCTCGATGCTCGTCTCGGCAAAGATGGAAATCGCCAGGCAGGTGCTTTATATGATTTAATCCCTGCCGTTCCTCAAAATGCAAAAAAAGCAGGTGAATGGAATCAAGTGAAAATACTTGTTTATAATGGAACCGTTGTTCATTGGATGAATGGCGAAAATGTTTTGGAATACCACCTTTGGACAGCTGATTGGAAAGAAATGTGTGCTAATAGTAAATTCAAAGATTGGGACGATTTTATAAATACTGCCGAAGAAGGTTATATCGGCCTTCAGGATCATGGTGATGATGTCTGGTATAGAAATATTAAAATTAAGGAGATGTAAATAATTAATTTTTGATTACATTCTTATAATGTTCGTATCGCTCAAATATTTCACTAACAAAATTATAGGTTTCTTCACCCCGACAATAGCCGTATTTTACAATTGAGTCGCGATAAAACTCGGGTTTAGACTTATTTAAAAGATAATAATCCACATTTCCGTCCCAAATATTCGGATCTTTATTATTTTTTTCGGCCAGTCGTCTTGCATCATAAACATGCGCAATACCCGCATTATATGAGGCAAGCACAAACTTCTTTCTTTGGTTAGTGTTTTCTATTTTTTTAACAAATTGCTTGTCCAACAAAGATAAAAATTTCACTCCGGCTTCAATCTGTTCTTCGGGTGGAGACAGACTATCAACTCCATATTTGTTCGCCGTATTTGGCATAAGTTGCATTAGGCCGAATGCCCCAACCCATGATTTTGCATCTTCCTGAAATTGAGATTCCTGATAAATTAAAGAAGCTAAAAGTCTCCAATCCCAGTCAATTATTTCACTATGTTTTTTTATTTCTTCATCGAATCGAGAAATCTTACCTCCTGAAATTGAATGATACTGGCTTTTTGCTATATAAACCGAACGCGGATTTTTGAAATATTTATTATAAATATATCTTGAGGCTATAGATTTATTAAAATTTGCAAGCCAATTATTAATTTCTTCCAAAAAAACACTATCTCCTTTTTTTATGGCCCATGCAATATTCTGTTGAAAACTGATAGGAGTTTTTACATCAATGTCGGGATAATATTTTTCGTTAACTAAAGCAATATGCTCATCACAAATTGTGTAATCAATATCTTTATTAACTACATCAGCTATTAATTCTTCAACTTCTTTATCAGGGTCTTCGATTATAAAAATACTGCTACCGATTTCGTCAGATAAGTTTTTTAATCGCGAATGAAAGGTTGTGTTTTTTTGGATATTGATTGTTTTTCCGGCGAGTTGAAGAGGATTTCTGATCAGGTGATGTTCAACTTCATCGTAGGTTCTCATTTTTCTCCATTTATCAGGTTTTCGCTGCACCAAAACCTGACGCGTTTGAGTAATAGGTATCGTAAAATCAACAAGCCGGTTTCTTTCTTTTGTTACAGTCAAACCTAATGAAATTATATCGTATTTACCTGTTTTCAAACCTCCAAAACAACTGTTAAGATCGTTATTTATTTCAAGATCTAATTTTACGTCCAGATGATCGGCCAATAACTTTAATAATTCATATTGATAACCCATTGGTGTTCCGCGATAAACAAAATAATTTGTAGAATTATAATCGGTAACGGCAATTAATTTCCCTCGTTTTTTTATTTTGTCAAGCAAAGTGGGTTTTGCAATTATATTTTTAATTTCTTTATCGTTGTCCTGATTTTCTGTATTGTTGCAGGAAAAAATGAGTAAGGTAGAAATTATCAGAATTAATGCAGCTATTTTTTTTATACAATGTTTACCCAAAACAAAAAGTTTTTACAATAATAGTCAAAAGTACGTTATTTTTTTTAGACAACAAAATATTATTAATTTGATTTGTTGGATTTGAATAGAGAAAAAAGGTATAAAGGTATAAAGGTATAAGGAAATATGGGAAAAATATACCCTTATTTCCTTATTCCTTATTCCTTTACAAAACTTTACTGTATCTTCATATAGCAAGGCTTAAAGCCAATGAAGCAGTTAATATTGGGTTTCTAACACTTGTGGGGATTTGAAACCCACCACCAAGGTTTCAAATCCTCGCAGAGGTTGGAAACCTTAACATAATACATCCCAAAAAAGGGTAACCTTCAACAGTAGTCAAAGTTAATGTGGCTTCGCCGAATAATCCCGCCTATTTGTTATGCACTGGCGGTTCTTGTCTGTCCGTGAGTCTGAGTCAAATTGCACTTTCATATTAAACTTGTCATTCGTTTCATTTTCTTTTCTGTCTGTGTCGCCTGTGTGTTGGCGTGTTTTAATTTTTTCTTTAAAGAGGGGAAGAAAAATTTTGAAATTCTTCTCTTGGGCTGGCTTTGCAAGCTCTTTGACAAAGCTTTGGTTGTAGCGTTGGCTCGTGGGGCTTTGGCAATGTGCTTGCAAATTGGGCAGGTTATTATCCATTCATTTCAATTTTAATATCTGGCATTTCATCAGAGAATTCCTCGTCAATTAAGTGAATTTGTCTTCTAATAATTTGTCTTTTTTCTATTGCTGGGATTAAACAATAGTTTTTAAAGTCTTCTTTGTCGATCTCAGAAGTGTCATTTACATTTGGGAAAAGCAGTTTCAAATATGCAGTAGCTATTCTTTTAACTGCTGTAGTGTCTCTGGTGTCGGCTTTTGCAGGAACTTCCAATAGGTCGTTAACAATTGCAGAATAAATAGGTTTGTCTCGGAGTTCATGCATTATTTCTGAAAAATACTCAACATTTAGTGTCCATCCATTAATTTTTAAATCTTCATTAATCCTTGGTAACTTCCATCCTTCAATAAAACCATGAAAACGATCTAAAAGTGCAGATTCTTTAAATGTCTGAGGGAGTTCTGAAAAATATTTTAAACGTATCGGTTTTTTATCTTTTGAGAGAGATATGTTTCCCATGATAATCAGACCAGCTTGAGATACTAATTTAACATTAGCAACAGTTGTATATCCAAATTCGAGGTAACTTTTAAGGGCAGCTTGAATTTCTGCTGAATCGGAAAAAGTTATTGTTTGAATTTCGTCCATTGTAACAAAATCGTACAATGTAATTGCCCCCATTGACTTTTTTGTCATATCATAAAACAACTTTGCTCGTGTTACTTTACCACCACTAATCATCCAACCATATTTACTTAGATTCCCAAAAATGTACGATTTCCCCGTGCCCTTTGGTGCTAACTCAATCAAATTAAGCCTTGGTTCAAGAAATATCAGAATTCTGCTCAGAAACATCAATTTCTGAGACAAAGATTCAAAACCACCTGGGTTGTATTCCATTGAACGTATCAGCAAATCAATCCATTCAGTGGTACTAAATTCTTTTCGGGCTGCTCTGAAATAGTCCAAGTCAACTTTATATGGTTTGAAAGCCTTATAATTAACAAGTTCAACAAATCCCTTTTCTTTGTCAGCAGGTGGCTGATATACTAAAGTAACAACACCCCAAAGTTCACCATCTTTTAATTCCTTATTTTTTTTAGCAACATGATCTGGTATTCTGCCTTCACTTGATTTTATGCTTAAATCAGGAATAGAAAAAAGCAGTTTATCATTTTTCAAATCTGTTTCAACAATAAATCTAGTTAATACGGTTACTTCTTCTCTGTGGGTGCGTAAACGATTCTTGAGATCATTATCCTTACTGGGAATATGATCTTCCAAAAATTTTAGAACTCCATTGCGGTCTAAATTACCATAACTGTCTGTATAGCGTTTTATTAGGAAGTCCTTAATAAATGAAGGTAGGTTTTTACCAGCAAAAACGCTATAATTCTGAGGAATCTTAATGACTGATTCGTCAGGAAAAGCTTGTTTTATTTTATCGTCAAGTGTGCTCAAAATAAGTCCTCCTCTATTATTCCAGAGATTATATTAATTGTAAATGTTTTTTCACTTTTACCTGATTTTACCTTAATCGGAATTTTGCCTGATAAAGATTTATCAAGGTTTGCTTCCCACTTTTGGGTTGTTTCATTAAAACTAAGTTTTGCTAATTTTCCCTTTATTTCAATATTTGCCGTAGCTGGTTTAGGAGTTATTGCAATTGAAATAATTGGTTCTTTTTTAGGTATTTCTGTCTTTTCAATTGTGATAGAATAATCAATTACAGCACTATCTTTCTTGTTAGAAATTACAATAAATGGAACCAACACTTCTTCAGGAGTTACTCCTCCATGAACTTCTCTTATTGGTTTTTTACCTAGTGAATTATGTTTTAATGCAATTAAATAGTTTTTTTGGTCAATTTCCGATTTATGAATAATGTAATCAGTATCAGGAATATGGTTTTTTTCCTTAACTTCAATAAATCGCCCCTCATGACTATCGTCTTTCCCATATTTTTTAGATACTGCTAGTCTGGACAAAGCAGTTAATCCATGATCAGAAACTATTGCAATTGTTTGATCTGAATCAAGAATAATGTAATTATCAATGATTCTTTTTATTTCATCAAATTGATTAATTATTGAGTAAGGATAGTTATAAGGATTTGAGTGGATATGACTGTCAAAATCTTGAATATACTTGACATCACGGAATTTATTTTGGTCGGTACTTGTTGGCAGATTGGCAACTCCAATGATTTTTTTAATTACATTCAAATCATGCTTTTGATTGATAACATAACTCTCAATAAAAGACACCCATTCAATCCCTATGGCATCAATCCATATTACTTTATCCACTTCATTTGAATGGAAAATGCTGTGAATTGATTCAAAACTATGATACCAATTGTAAAATGATTGGTCATTGGCATTCTTTAAAAGCAATAGTTCATTTAAACGGTTGGTTGTAGAGTCGTTTAATTTTGATTTCTTATACTCACTTAAATATTCTAAAATCCATTCATTTTCACTTTTAAGATTGTCAAATGAACATTCAGAATTGTAATATAAAATTTCAGGAAATCGTTGGGAAAATAAACATAAATTATCAATTTCCCCTTTTGCAAATAATTCAAGAATATAGACTTTCTCGAATTGGAACATGCCTGTGGTGAGCAATAAAGCTTGTCTATAATCGGCAATCGTCTGAATATTAGAATTTAATTCGACAATCGTTTCATCACAAAGATAAGTTGGCTTAAGCTTAGAGAACTGTTGAATCAACTCTAAACGATCATTAATAAATTCCTCATTGATTTCCAGACTAAATATTCTTTGGTAGAGACTTTTAAGCAGGGTGTGATCAGAATAATCTGGTAGTGATTCAAAAACTTTAAAGATATATTTCGTTTCTAAACAACTTTGAGTTAATACAAAGTGCTTTAAAAGCCATTTCTCAAATGAATCGTTTGACTTTAGCCAATGCTCCAGTAAGGTAAAAATTGTTAATGAAGTAACCTTGAAATAACCTTTTACAAAAGCTTTAAAGGTTGTAAAGTCTTTGTTTAAAAGGCTGAGGAATTTTTCCCAGAATAATATATCTGAATTAGCAAAATGAATCGGAACTTCAATATTGAATATCTTTTCAATTAAATTCTTTTGGTTATCAATCAGTTCAATCGTAAAAATAGTGTCGGGTAAAGTGTTCTCGTAAAATAAGTTTAGAGGTTTCGAATGACATATGACATCACAGGGGCTTTTTTTCTTCCAAAACTTGAGCCATTCTTCAGTATTGACAATAGTTTCATAATTGCTAATCTTTTTGGTGAGGGTTTGTGAAGTCAAATATACTTTTATTGAATTCGGAGTTTCCCTTGATATCTTCCAATAGGGTGCAGACTCATCTTTCCTTGTAAAATCCTGAAAAAATTCTTTCTCAAACCTTTCTTCAACTCCAATTAATGGTAAATAAATCCGTCTTGATAATTCAACATTTTCAATCAACAGCAACTGATTGAAGAAATTTTTAAAATCCTCTTTTGAATAAAACCTAACAATTTCTGAAAAAGGCACAACCGCTGTATCCTTTGATAAGTTTTTAACAATGCTTATTAATGTATCTTTTGTGATCCATCCATCTGGGTGAGGCAATTCCCTTTCAAGATGATAGTTTTCAATCCCAATTGAAGATAGTCTTTCAATCAACACCCTAAACGTTTCAAATCTTTGTAAAAAAATCAATCTGACAGGATATCGTCTCGATAGTATTTCATTTGTAAACTTGTCAGAATTAATTTGTGAAATCAATCCTTCGATACTTTCAAATTCTTTTATTTTTTCTGCCAATTTCATGGTTGCTTCTAGTTGAAATATTTATCAATCAAACTTAACAGTTGAGAAAAGTGTTGATTTTCTTCAATCATTTTCACAATTCTATTTTTAAGTTCCTGTTCACCATGATTAAAATTCCTGACTTTGAAAATGATTTTTTCTCTTTCAGGCGTAGGAGGAGGCGTGGGAGTATCAAGCTTTTGAGGTGTGTCTGGATTATTTGGTGGTATTGGAATTGATGTTGGTTGATTTTTGTGTGTATGCCATTGATAAGCTTTAAGCTTAACATTGTCTTCCTTCCACAGACCTATTTCTTCTTGCATACTAGAAAACAAATAATCTGTAACTTCGTTAAAGTTTTCATTTGTGATAGAAATTCCATCATCTACACTTTGCAAAAATGTTAGAAACCCTGCTCTAAAATTTTCATGCTTAAGTGCTAATTTTAGTTCATAACGATAATCCTTTATTTTTCCTAAAACACCGGAAATTAACTTAACA
Source organism: Bacteroidales bacterium (assembly GCA_016342645.1). GTDB lineage: Bacteria > Bacteroidota > Bacteroidia > Bacteroidales > JAEINX01 > JAEINX01. The sequence continues at coordinate 19,558 of JAEINX010000056.1, forward strand.
TCTATATCATTTGTGGAATTATAGATTAGCTTTAATAACTCATCAATTGCATCCGTAATATTCTTTCCTTCAGCACAATATTTCAATGCCCAAATAGGGTATTTTGCAATTGTTTTTACGTAATTTACAATTGCCCAGCGTGTATCGGTAATGCTATTAAAGTCCCTTAAATCAAACAGGTCAAGTAGAATCTTTTTTAGTTCCCTTTCTTCTTTAGATCCAAAACGTACATTCAATTTATTTTGATTTTTACCGTTCTGCCAGAAACTAAACATATAGCCGATTAAATCTCGCATTTCATCTTTTTCAATAGGTCTTCCCACATCAGCTACATAAAGTTCTCCAATGTATTTTCTAAGTACAAAACCCATAAGAGCCATATTAGGCATGTTTGTATAAAGGCCAAAAGGTGAATCTGTTAAATATTTTAATTCTTCACCAATATTGAAAAGTGATCTCTGTTTGAGCTTGGAAAATTTTGAGTCTATTTCTCCTTGAATAATATTTAAAGTGTGACTGGGGTCGCCATCTGTTTTCAACATTAAATTATCAGCAATGATATACTCGCCTTCTTTGTCTTTAACTAAATACTTAAGATAGACATTTGGGCCACCTGAGGTTTTTTCTTCAAGTTCGGTGCGGTCGTCAGCGAAAATAAAAATCTCCGCTGCCTTTATTGCTGTTTGAAACTTCCAAACGTTTGCGTTCCTGAATAAGTCAGAAATGTTATCGATACCTTTTGAAAAAATTACCGGACTGTATGAACGATTAATCACATTGCCAATTCTAGTGGCAAGATGTTTTTCATTTTTTTCTCTAAAGATGACCTGCATATATCTGTTCTTAATTCTAGAAAACCACTCTTTTACTTGTTCTTTTGCGTAGTTTTCATAATTAGCCGATTGTTCGTCATAACTATGATTATCGCTTACCTGCTTTCTGGCAATATAATCAATAAACTTTTCGTGATTTCTTTCAGAGAATGGTTCTTCAACAATAACAAAAACTATATCCTGAAAATCTTCATCTAGCGCTAGTTCTTTAATTTTGGGAATGGTTGTTAAATGATCATAGTCCCCATTTGCTAAAAATACCGCACATTTCAGGCTGTATGGTTTCTGAAAAGCTTTGTTTAAACGATTCCTTAAAATATGTTCATTTTCAATATTGGTTGAGAATAATGTAATTTCAGACTCTCTGTAAATATTGTCCTTGAAAATGCTCTTTTCTAAGCCCTTATCTACTGCGGCATACTTTAGCACATTGATAATATCTTTAAATTGATTTCGAACGCTTTCTTTTGCTTGCTCAATTTCGCGTATCGGTAAAGATGAAAACTCAATTAAAAAATCGCCACCCGGTGTCTTTGTAACAATTCCTTTTTCGTCAATAAAGGATAGTATTTCAGGTATTTCTTGCTCATAACCAGAGCCGTAAAAAAGAGAAGAAATATTCTCGGTTGAAGGAGTAACCGGACTCCCTTCTTCTCCAGTTACTTCAACTACTTTAAATAATACATTAAGAAGCAAAATTCCCTTAAATACCTTTGTGCAATTTTCACTATGGTTCTGAACTCTTTGAATATTAAGACGATATTTATCAAGAACCTGATTAAACCTTGCTTCCTGATCATTTTCAAATGCATTGGCAAAGAAATCCCACAAATAATCAGCTGTAAGCAAGCGTTCTCAGTTTAGCTCCTTGTCTAAATAATTCAGAAAGCCAAATTCCTTGTCATATAAGAATCCAAAAATACTTCTATTGGTAGAACCTAAATTTCTGGCAATAAAGGTGGATAAATATGCTGAATAAGGATGAATCGGGAAAAGATCTTTTATTTTTGATTTTGCAGATGCACTATGGTTATTGGTCAGCAAATTAATTAAATCATCCCATTGTGTTGTGCCCTCAAATATTTCAGCTTGGTGACTGCGCCATTCTTCAACATTTATTTTTTTAATGGTTGCTGCAATAATATGGTAGGTCGTAATAGGTTCCATTCGATACTGAATAATATGAAACCTGTCATTCATTCTTGATAAATCTTCTTTTGGTATAGAATGTTGGTGGGGTGTTCTATGGCTGATTAAGTATAAAAAGATGTTGTTTTTCTCGCTTAATTCGGCAATATTTTGTAGCTGGTTAATAATTCCTGAATTAATAGAATCCATTACTGAAGTAAACTCATCCCAAATGATAATAATTCCATCTGCTTTCTTTTGAGCTATAACCTCATTATTGACTTCAACAAGCCATTTCGTAATGTCTGAATGGGAGAAGTGAACACCCTCTTTATTTAGAGTGCCTTCAATTACATGAAAGAAATCAATATCATAAGCATTTAGTTTCTTTAAAATGTCAGTTTTGGTTGTAACATAGATACTCAGTTCATCATGCTTTTTTATAAGTGAATCCCAATCTATTAAAGGGCTATTTACCTTTTCAATCAATCTGTCAAAATCACTGGTTGTTACAATGCCTAAATCCCTAAAACCAGGTGAGGTTCTTACAGCTTTTTCAATTTGCAAAGCAAATGTTCTGCTATTTGAAATGCTGCCCAATCCTTTTAAAACTATAGGCATTAATTTATTTTTGCCTCGATAGTTCTTCAGTTTTGATTTTAAACTGGAATCATTAATATTCTCATCAATATAATTTTCAACCTCTGTATAATCATCAAATAGCATATGCTTAATCACAGAAGCGGCATGACTTTTCCCTGTGCCAAAAGTACCCTGAATCCAAATTGATTTTCTTAAACTCGGCTCGCTTGTATCAATAGCTGAAAGTGTTTTTCGCAAAACCTCATAAAACTGGTCGTTTGGAATAAACTGTTTCCAATAGTTAACGGTCTCGTTTTCAATATTAAATACAGGGTGAAAGTACTCCTGCAACCCAATGATTTCTGAATATTTCATGATGCCACTATTTTTCGAGTAAAAGTTTAAGTACTTCGGTATAGGTTAAATCTTCGCGTAATGAGATATTGTCGAGACCCATTACTAAATCTACTTTTACAATTCCGTTTATATTTTCTTGTAATGTTCTCAATATGTTTTGGAATCGTTCTTTTGATACTCCAAACTCCTTGTAGACACCTTGCTTTTGTTCAGGTGCATATAATTCGGAAACAGTCAAATTGTAACGGTTTTTGCTGTTGGCGTATCGATAAAGTGAATAAGCTACAGAAATTGAATCAATGTTTTCATAAGGTTTTTTGATAATTATATCAATAGCATTTCCTTTTTTCTTTAATTGACTGAGTTCTAAAACACTACCCAAGGAGCTTTTATCAAATGTATTGAGTAAGGCTCCTAATGGATTTTTGAGAGTGCCAGCGCCATAATTTGGATAATCATTTTGAAGCATTGCTAATAGTTCATTTTTTGAGTATGACCTATTATAAAGAACATTACCAACATACCAATTTGTAATGTTTGAATTATAAGCAAGATTTATCCAAATAATTTCCCAAGTGAAATTTGTTTTATGCTGATAAACTTCTTTTAATAAGATTGCTGTTTCGCTTGATTTTTTATCTGTTCGATTTAGTAAATCGGCATCTCGAAGCCAATGTGTTAAAGCGGGAATCATTTTTGTTCCTAAATCGTTATTCCCAGTTTCAAAATAATTTTCAATATTCTGAAAATACTGGCTAAGCCATTTTTCTCGTAGACCAAATGTCGAATATTTGTCAATACCAGATGATTTCATATTTGATGAATTTTTAATGTTTCCTTCGGATATATTTATTGATTTTGCCAATAAACAGCCCTTTTCACTTATTTCAGAACACCTACCACAATGAATACATTTATTGGAATCAATACTAACTTTAGGCTCCACTTTTAGAGCTCCAGTAGGACATTCTATTTCGCATGCTTCACAATGGGTGCAATAAGTTGTTTTGTATAATACTTTTTTAATTTTGCTAATTAATATTGGATTCTCACTTATGTTTTTAAATACAATAATTTGTTTGATATTTTCATCCTGTATGATGGTAGTAATATTTACAATAACAGGGAATTTATCAATTAGTATTTCTCCAGAAATAATATCGTTTGTGTAACTAAAATTAATAAAGCCTAAAACCTTTAACCATTCAGTAATTTTTTCTTTAGGATTGGTGAGAATTACCTTAAATTCAGGTTTAAACTGAATAAAATCTATTCTTGAAGTATTTGAATTATTTAATTTGCCACCTGCTCTTTTTTTCCAGTTGCCTTCTTTTATGTAGTTAAGCTTCTTCTCTTTGCTCTCAATCCCTATGGTATCCGTCTGATCAAATATTATATCTATGAACTTATCTATTTTCTCCGGATACATTTTTTTTACTATATGTTCGGACCACTCTGAAGAAAATGGACATATTGTGCAACCAACTCGCGATAAACCATTTCTATAACCAGAATTAAATGGCAAATTTCTACTAAAAAGATACAAATATATTTCAGTAGCACTCCAATCAAAAATTGGTCTTGCATTTATAACATTGTTATGCTTTACCCCTTTACCAATTCGTGCATATTTTTCTCTGGCATTACTTTCTTCCGCCCTAACACCTTCAAAAGCAAGAACATTAGGCTGCTTCCCATTCCCTTTTATATCTTTTAATAATTTGTAAAGAGGGGCTGTTTTTGCTACTGTGCAACACCATCTATTAATTCGACTTGGTGCACCAAACTCACCCCAATTATCAATAATATTTTGATGGTTTCTTGATAAATGAAATTTCAGTTCTGGATACTGTTTGGTGTAAATTTGTTTTGTCAATTGATAGATTTCAATTGAAGGAGGGATTTCCATTCCAGTATCAGAATAAATCACCATAAAATCATCTGGAGGTATCACGCGGCTTACAAGGTCAAGCGTGACCTGAGAATCCTTTCCGCCACTAAAGGAAGCGATAAACTGGTCAATCTTTGTGTTCAGATAAACTGTTTTGTTATTTTCTTTTGCCAAATCAAGGGGCATAATATCAAAACTATCGCAGTCTTGTTTAACAACAGCATGTTTAATTTTTGTATTCTTTTCATGCATTTCAGCCAGCAATGCCCAGTCAACTTCTTCATTTGCTTTAGCTTTACTTCTTATTTTCTTAAGACTATAAGTACGATAGGTTTGTTCAATAAATTCAATGGCTTCCTGTTCAATTAGGAAAAGAAATTTCTGATTTTTTTCAACTACCTTATTAATGTTAATAGGCTTTAGTCTTAATTCTTTACCTGCTTCTGAAATTTCAATTTTCGGGTCGTCAAATATATTTCCGCCTTTCACTTCGGCAACTAATTCCCCTTTGTAGTAATATCTCCTATCTAAAGCCCATAATAACGGATCATTTGATTCCTGATATCTCCAATTAAAGTTTTTATTAAAACCAAGCAAGTTCAATTCTTCATGAAAAACAGGTCGGGGTGAAACATTTAAGGCATCACCGTTTCCATTTGTTGTGAGCAAAACTCCATTAATATTTTTGTCCCAGACTATTCTAAACATACAAGTTAAATTAAAATGGTCAAAGATACTAAAAAAGTCGGCAAAATTGCACTCTTTGACAAAGCTTTGGTTGTAGCGATGGCTTGTGGGGCTTTGGCAATGTGTGCAATGTGGGTTGGCATTTCAAAATTTTTGTGCAGTGGGTAAAAAAAATTAAAAAACATTCGGGTTGGCAATGAGTGTCGGGTTATATGTCTGTCAGTTTCGTTTTTCATTTCAAGTTTAATATTCCATTTTCATTGTCAATTTGCTGTGTCGTTGTCTTTTCTCCGCTTGTGCATAACGTTTAGTATATGAAAAGTAGGCGATTACGAAGCACGAAACTTTTGGTTAAGCACTTAGTTTGATACGATCCAA